>CAZQIA010000153.1:0-1563 GCA_964593215.1 uncultured Gammaproteobacteria bacterium | reverse complement strand
CACTTAGTTTTTAGTCCCTACAAATTTATCTAAATATGACTCTTTATACAAATCCTTTTACTGGAAAGAACAAGAGAAAGAAATTACTTTTTTTGACGACGGAACCTTGAATGCGGCATATAATGCTGTGGATAGGCACGCTTTGAGCACAAAAAAGGGCAAAATTGCACTTTTATTTGAAGGTGCTCAGGGTCAAAAAGAATCTTACACATACGCTGATCTCTCAAAAGAGTCAAGCAAATTTGCAAACGTTTTGGATTCATTAAACATAATACGAGGAGATAGGGTTTTTGTTTTTTTGCCAACTATTCCAGAAAGATACATTGCTTTTTTAGGTATTCTTAAAACAGGAGCAATAGTTGGAACACTTTTTTCAGCATTTCAGGAGATGGCGCTTTTAGACAGGCTTTCTGACAGTAAGGCAAAAATTGTTATTACAAATGAAGCTTTATATCCGCGAATTGAAAAAATAAGAAAAGACTTGCCACACTTAGAGAAAGTAATAATCGTGGAAAGAGGTTCGGTGGGGCATCCGTCGGGAGATCACATTGTTTCATACGAAAGGCAAATGGAAAAAGCATCAGATGAATTTGAAGTAGTACACATGAAGCGAGATGAATATTCTTACATGCTTTATACGTCTGGAACTACAGGAAAACCTAAAGGAGTAGTGCATGCGCATTTTGATATTTTACAGGCAATGATGACAACTAAATATGTTCTTGATTTGCATGACGATGATATCTACTGGTGCACAGCTGATACCGGATGGGTCACAGGGGTTGTCTATGCGGTTTTAGGACCTATGTGTTTAGGTGCAACTTCAGTTATTTTTGAGGGCAGATTTAGTCCTTCCGCATGGTACACTGTTTTGCAAGATTATAAAGTAACAGTTTGGTATACGGCACCAACTGCTATTAGAATGCTTATGGGGTCTGATAAACAGCCAAAAGAGTTTAATCTTTCTTCTTTGCGTGCTTTATACAGCGTTGGAGAACCGTTAAACCCAGAAGCTATTTGGTGGGGACTAGAAGCATTTGGCCTGCCATTCCATGACACCTGGTGGCAGACAGAGTTGGGAGGAATGGCAATAGTAAATTATCCGGAGATGGATATTAAACCAGGAAGTATGGGAAAGCCTTTTCCGGGAATTAAGGCTGCTGTGGTAGATGAGAGCGGGGAAGAAGTTGGGGTTGGAAAAATAGGAAGTCTTGTGATAAAGCCTGATACAGATCCAGCCCTCATGAAAGAGATTTGGAATAATAAAGAAAAATTTGATTCCTACTTTGGAAATAACTGGTATATTTCAGGAGACAAAGCGTATAAAGATGAAGACGGATATTTTTGGTTTGTAGGGCGCTCTGATGATTTGATTAATACCTCCGGAGAGCGTGTTGGACCCTTTGAGGTAGAATCTGCACTAGTGGAATATCCGGATGTAGTAGAGGCAGGAGTAATAGGAAAACCTGATGACATAAGAGGAGAAATTATTAAGGCCTTTGTGGTGTTAAAACCAAACGTCACAGGGACAGAAGAATTAAAGGAAAAAATTACGCAATTTGT
>CAZQIA010000152.1:0-1574 GCA_964593215.1 uncultured Gammaproteobacteria bacterium | reverse complement strand
ACCCCCAAAGGGACAGCTTGCAACTTAAAACTCTTAGGTTTAAAAACTGCGCCTCAACAGCTGCTGTTGACTTTTTAGTGGACACATCAGGATCTATGAGAGACGGTGGAAAAATGCAGAACATTAGAGACGCCCTTTCCTCATTTGCATCAAATTTTAATGACAAATCAGTTACCGGAATTAGAAGATTTAGCTCAGATGATTACCACTATTGCGCACCACACCCAATAACAGAACGGCTTACACAGATAGACTTTTACGGTAGCAATAAAAATTCCTATGCGAGCACAATAAACAGTTTCTGCGCAGACGGGGCAACTAATACCAGATCCGCATTTGCAGCGGAGTTGGATGATTTAAGAAATGCTGTCTCAGATCAAAAATTTAAAGACTACAACTTTAATTTAGTTTTTATTTCTGATGGAATTCCAGAAGTTTACGGTAGTGGCCACCCAGGAGCATGCACAGGCGCAGAACCTTACCAGTTCTGTGCGCTTTCAAAAGGAGCTTGTAGATGTTTTGTTGATGACCAGGATCCAACCACAAACCCCCAAATTGCCCAACAAGTTCAAGCATTAAAAACCATCAACGGAAAAAACGTGAGAGTTTTTTCAGTTTTAGTATTCGACCCCGTATCTGACGGGCCATTTGAAAGTAAACTCACAAACATGATGCAGGCAATTGCAAGCACTCCTTCTGATTTTTATAAAACCTCAGATCCTGCAACTATCAAAAATATATATTCCCAAATCTCAAATAAAATCTGCACAGAAAAATGATCAACAAATCAAACCCCAGATTTAACAAATGGACAGCGGGAGGGATGGAGATTTTCCTTCTTATAGTAATTGTCGTCATCTCATTTTTTTTGGTGGGCGGCTTTGGAAGAATTCAAAAATCTACACCTCCTCCTAGTGGAACTGATATTTCCTCTACCGCTACCTGCTGTGACAGCGGAGACGGGGATTCTTGTAGGCCCTCTAGCTCTGACAAGCTCACATTTGCAGGAAAAGAATATGGTCTCTTAAAAACCTCAATTACTTTATCTGAAGGTACTGCGCACTTAAAAGATTCCGGAGAAAAATATAACGGTAATCCAATTATTATCAACACAACTGATACTGATAATGCGTCAGTACATGCTCCCCCCTGTAATGGAGAGGCAATTTTTGGCGGAAACGGAGGAATGTGTGAACCCATCCCAAATGATGCTCTTATTTATGTTTGTAAAAGTGATTGTGTAAGCAACCCTTCATGCGGTGGAATTTTTAACTGTTATGGAAATCAAAAAACAACATATGACGCTTATTATAGAATGGAAGATTATGCAAGTACCGGAATACCTGATGCAATCAAACACTGCTCAAAGACAGTAATTAATTACGCTCCTCCCGCCGGCGGAACACCCACCATAGCAATTGTAGGACCGCAAGAAGCAAGAGAAAACTTACAGCTGCAGACATTTAGAGTTAAAAAAGACTCCGGTTCTACCGTAAGCTGGCTTTCTCCGTGGTGTAAGCCTGCTATTTATCTTTACCCTGAAATGGAAACTCAAGTCTCTGTTCTGGTTCAAC
>CAZQIA010000151.1:0-1655 GCA_964593215.1 uncultured Gammaproteobacteria bacterium | reverse complement strand
CAGGTAATGAAAGTACAAAGCTCCCTGAGACTTATCCCCAGGGTTTGGGAATGATTTAACATCCACAACATCTCCTCCGTCTATAATCTCATTCATCATGTAAGTCATAATGCTCACCGTAGGTTTTCCCTCTAAAATATCCCTATTCATAGAGTCCCTTCCTCTATTTGTAGGGTCTCCTAGGTGCATGTTCATTGTGCCGTACTCGGGTATTGCTATGGTCTCATCGTCAAGCGTAGCTTGAAGGTAAAAGCCCACAGAAAGATCTGCTTTCATATCTCTCAGTCTTTCTTTTGCTTTCTCAAACTTCTCATCACCGGGTTTTCTATTGTTAATGTCTCCTAGATTCACAATTGGAATGTTTAAGTCAGTAGCTTTTTGTCTGAGAGGATCCATTTTGCCTTCAGCGTCTTTTTTTATGGTGCCTACAATTCCTACTATTTCATGACCATTTGAAAGCGCCTTATCAAATAACAGTGCCGCACCTTCTCCTTGACCATTTATTATTAAACGTAATGAAGGAATTAGAGATTCTTTTCTGGGAGTGCCTTCCCGATTTCTTGTGGGGGATTTTTTTGGACCGGATTCTTTAGTTAGTCCCATAAAATTACTGTACTGCAAGAAAAAAAGCTCGTCAAGTAAGAGTTTGGGAGTCTTCTTTATATATCTGTTCTACTTTTTCAGCAATTATAGATGCAACAGACTTATCCAGAGGAGAGGGGAGTATCATGTCAACCGTAGGGTTTTCGACACAAGAAGCTAAAGCTGCTGCGGCCCCTATTTTCATGCTGTTAGTTATTTTTGTAGCTCTTGCGTTTATAGCTCCTAAAAATACACCAGGAAAAGCAAGGAGATTATTTACCTGATTAGGCAAATCAGACCGTCCGGTTCCTACTATAAACGCTCCGTTTTTTTTAGCCTCTTCAGGGTCCATTTCAGGAATTGGGTTTGCCATTGCAAAAATAATAGGCTTAACAGCCATTTTTTTAATAAGCACAGAGTCAACTGTATTTCCCTTGCTAACCCCTATAAAAACATCTGCATTTTCTATAGCATCTTCAAGAGTTCCCTTAATATTATTTTTATTAGAGATGTTAGCTAGCCTCATTTTTGCAGGTTTATTGGACAGATCATTTCTTTCCCTGTGAATAATACCTTTTGAATCACAAATAAGCATTTCTTTAACAGGTTCGCACATACGTTTGTCAAACCCTACACATAAAAGTAAATTTGCTATTGCGGTTCCTGCTGCTCCGGCGCCGTTAATAACCACTTTAAGCTCAGTCATCTTTTTACCCGCCACTTTACTGGCATTCATCATAGCGGCAAGAAGTACTATGGCTGTTCCGTGCTGATCATCATGAAAGACAGGAATTCCTATATCTTGAAGGCTGTCTTCTATTTCAAAACACCTTGGTGCAGAGATGTCTTCCAGGTTAATACCGGCAAAAACGGGAGCAATATTTTTTATAAGACTTATTATTTCGTAGGTGTTCTGGGTTTGAAGTGTAATAGGGAAAGCGTCAATTCCTCCAAATTCCTTAAACAACATTGCTTTTCCTTCCATGACAGGAATTGCAGCATAGGGTCCTATATTTCCTAAACCTAAAACAGCTGAGCCGTCAGAGATAATCGCAATGGATTTATGTTTGATT
>CAZQIA010000150.1:0-1661 GCA_964593215.1 uncultured Gammaproteobacteria bacterium | reverse complement strand
GAGCGCCAGCTTGTGGAGCTGGACGTCGCGGGTTCGAATCCCGTCTTCCACCCAACTTTTCTCCTAAAATTTTGTCATCTATAAATTCCTATTTGTGAACTTTGATATAATATCAATATGGATAAAATACAATTTGAAGCTAAATTGTCTAGAATTAAAGATTGGACTATACTTCACCTTCCTGAAGAAGAAAGCAGAAAACTTCCATCCCGAGGCATGCTAATGGTTTCAGGAACCATGAACGCTGTGCCCTTTAAGGCTTTACTGGAACCAGATGGAAAATACGGTGCAGATCTGAAGCCAAGCCACTGGTTTAAACCTGATGATGCATTGCTAAAAGAAGCTAAAGCTGCTGCAGGAGACACGGTAAAGGTAGAACTTGAACCTACAAAAGAATGGATAGAGCCCGAAGTTCCGGACGACGTTAAAAAAGCGCTATCAACGTCATCTAAAGCTCAAGATTTATGGGGTGATATTACGCCCATGGCACGCTGGGACTGGATTAGGTGGGTACGGGCGGTTAAAACTCCTGAAACCAGAGAAAAACATCTGGAAGTTATACTTGATAAACTTAATAAGGGAATGAGGCGTCCATGCTGCTTTAACCGCAATATGTGTTCCGAACCCTATGTTTCCAAAAACTGGTCACTTCTTAATCCAAACTAAATCTTTAAGATTTACTCTTTCTTCCTAATTTCTCGTATTTCCCTGTTATAATAACGGTATGGCGGATGCAATTTCTGTAAAAAATCTTGTTAAAAAGTATAGAGGAGCGGATAAAAATGCAGTTGATAACATATCATTTACCGTTAAGGAGGGAGAGTTTTTTTCACTTTTAGGGCCTAATGGAGCCGGAAAAACCACCACTATTTCAATTCTTACTACTACCCTCTCTAAATCTGCTGGAAAAATTACCGTTGCCGGACATGATCTGGATAAAAATCAAAGTCTTGTACGAAAAAACGTAGGAATTATTTTTCAGAATCCCAGCATAGACCTCAATCTAACAGCGGAAGAAAACATTAGATTTCATGCAGTTTTATACGGCCTCTACCCTTTCAGCCCGTTTTTTTCCCTTATGCCTAAAAAATATAAAGACAAAGTTTATGAGCTCGCTGAGATAATTGGCCTAAAAGAAGAACTTTTTAAAGCAACAAAAACTTTTTCTGGAGGTATGAAAAGAAAGCTGGAGATTATTAGGTCTCTTATTCATAATCCAAAAGTTTTATTTTTAGATGAACCTACTGTGGGACTTGATCCACTTTCAAGAAAAAATCTCTGGGAATATCTGTCTTCTATTATTAAAAAGGATAAGCTCACCATTTTTTTGACAACACATTACCTAGAAGAAGCGGAGGATGCTGATAATATAGCTATTATTAATCATGGGAAAATTGTTACGTACGGAAAGCCTGACGCTATCAAAAAACATTTGGTAAAAGATTATATAGTGGTTACCTCTTCCGACAAAGAAAAACTTGTTAAAGAACTTACTGATAAAAAGTTTGAATTCCAAAAAAACGATCACATCACTATAGATTTAGGTAAAAAAACTGTCCAGGAAGTAATCAACGCTATCAAAACTCCGCTGTCAAGCATAAAAACTCACACGCCTACATTAGAAGAAGCGACTCAAGAAATTGTGGGAGAAACAGAATGAA
>CAZQIA010000149.1:0-1665 GCA_964593215.1 uncultured Gammaproteobacteria bacterium | reverse complement strand
TTCAAAAAATCTTCATAAGAAGAATAGTTTTCTAATTCTAGAAAATATTTTTTTTCATATGGTAAGATTCCCTGTCCATTTTTTAATGTAGGGTCAAGCGGTGCAAGGTATGCGGGAAAGTTTAAATAAGGTTGGAAGTTGCTAAACGGGGAATTTCCACCTAGTATTTTATTGTCATCAGTGTCATCTCCCCCAAAAAATTCTAAAAATGGCTTTCTTGTTTTTGCGTATGGGGGGAGTAGACCATCACCTGAATTTACTTGGAGCGGGAGAAGGGAAGATGGTTTTGAGTTTTTATATGATGTTATGAAATATAGTTTATATGGTAGATGTTTAAAAAAACTATATCTAAAGCTCCATTCGTCATCTATGGTTTTGTGAGGGGAGAGAGTGTTCCAAATATCTTCTGCCTCTTTTTTTGATGTAATAACAGCAGTATCCATGAAAAACTATGGTATATCTTGCGTGTAAGAACTGTGTAAAAATACAAAAAAATGTGTGTATGAAAATCAGAGGGAAGTTTTCTTCCAGATAAAGAGAAGATATGGAGGAATTGCAAGAAGGTTTACTAATGAAGCTAAAAGAAACAAGATTTTGAACCCATAACTTCCCGCAATAAATCCACCCAAGGCTGTTGCAAGCGCCATGGCAATAAAAGAGGAGGCGTCTGCGATACTCCATTCTGTGGTTTCCTTATTTTTATCTAGATGAATTGAAAATAGAGAATTTTTAGGGGGGGACATAAAACCCAGACCAGATCCTGCTAATGCATAGTATAAGAATAGCTCCGATGTGGAAGTAGCAAAAGCAAATCCTATGTAGGCAAAAGATATTGCTCCGGCGCCAATTATAGTAACATACATCTTTTGTGTTTCAGTATATTTTGCTGTAAGTCTTCCTGAGATTAACTCAAAAATGACTCGCGTTATAAGATATGTAGAGAATGCACTTGCAGCAATTTCCACGCTTCCGTGCTTAATGTTTTGGGTAGCAAATACAGCAAAAATTGGAGTGGTAAAATTCCATGCTGACCATAGAAAGCTTTCGGAAACAATATATGCTTTAACTACAGGGTCTATTTTTAGAAAATGGGAAGGATTTCTTCCCGCAAACTGTTCCTTGAGCATTAATTTAGCTTAGGAGATTTTTTAAAATAACGCAAGTAGTGTGGTATAATTTCTTTCATGGTTAAAGCGGTATTATTGGCAGCAGGTGTTGGTTCCAGAATCCGTCCATTAACAGATAATTCTCCCAAGTCTTTGCTTGATGTTGCAGGAAAATCTATTCTTCAAAGAATGCTTGAGAATGTAGGAGCAGTAGGAATGACTGATGTTATAGTTATTACTGGATACCTAGAAGATCAACTCAAAGATTTTATCACTAAAAATTTCCCGAATTTAAACGTTACATTTAAAAGAAATGATAAATATGAAGAAACTAATACTGGATACTCACTTTTACTTACTCGTGAGTTTGTAGAGGGGTATGACTTTGTTAAGTTTGACGCAGACGTAGTGTTTGAAAAAGCAATATTAGAAAAACTCCTTGCTTCTGAAAATTCAGCGCTTTGTATTGATCGTAATATTCATTTAGAGGCAGAAGAAGTAAAAGTTATCACGGATAAGAATGGAAAAGTGCTAGAGGTAGGAAAAAAACTAGACCCAC
>CAZQIA010000148.1:0-1679 GCA_964593215.1 uncultured Gammaproteobacteria bacterium | reverse complement strand
TGGAGGAAGGTCTAATAAAACAATTCTTGCAAATACCTTTGAGGCACTTTTAGGGGGAATATTTTTAGATCAAGGTTTAGAAGCGGCTACTAAATTTGTACATGACGCAATTATTGCTCACATTGATGAAGTTGTAACTTCTCAAGGCTTAAAAGACCCCAAGTCTATGCTTCAGGAAAAAACTCAGGAAGTCCACAAGCTTTCTCCTATTTATAAAATTGTAAAAGAAGAAGGTCCTGACCATTCCAAAATATACACCGCAGGGGTGTTTTTAAATGAAAAGTTGCTTGCGGAAGGAATAGGGAAGAGTAAACAAGAAGCAGAAAAGAGTGCTGCAAGTAACGCCCTGAAAAGCATCTAGCTACCAGTTACTCGTTACTCATTAATTGTTTTTACTCCCACTCCATGGTTGCGGGGGGTTTTGTAGTTATGTCGTACACCACACGGGAAACTTCAGGCACTTCATTTACAATTCTACTTGAAATTTTTTGCAGAAGATCGTAAGGCAGATGAGCCCATGTAGTACTCATTATGTCTTTTGAATGAATTATTCTTAAGGCTATTACTTCCCCAAAAAATCTTCCGTCTCCCTTTACCGCAGTAGAGTAGGCACCACTCATTACAGGAAAAGACATGTATACTTTTTCTAACCATCCGGATTTTTTTAATTCCTCAAGAACAATTTTATCCGCATGTTTTTCCTGAGAAAGCCTTTTTTCTGTTATTTCTCCTCTAATTCTTACTGCATACCCTGGGCCTGGAAAAACCTGTTTCCAAACGGCTTCATGAGGCAGTCCTATCTCTTTTCCTAGCGCTCTCACTTCGTCTTTATATAACTCGCGCAGAGGTTCCAAAAGTTCAAGCTTCATACTTTCAGGAAGACCTCCTACATTATGATGTGATTTTATTTTTGAGGCGTGCTTGGTTCCCTTAGATTCAATAACATCAGAATAAATAGTTCCTTGCAGTAGAAACTTTACGTCGTGATCCTTCTTTATTAACTTTGCCATCTCGCGTTCAAAAACTTCTATATAAAAATTTCCAATAATCTTTCTTTTTTCTTCACTATCAGTTTTTCCTTCTAAGAGCTTAAGCATTTCGTCTGAAACATGCGCAATAACTGGTACTATTCCAAACGGTTTAAACGCGTTTATTACAGACTCTTCTGCATCTTCCCGCATAAGTCCATTATCTACATAAATTGGGGTAAAGTTCTTCCCAACTGCCTTTGCAACTAGAGTTCCAGCAACTGTTGAATCAACTCCTCCAGAAACAGCCCCTATCACGTGCGCATCCTGAACAGTGTCTTTTATTTTTTGAATTAACTTCTGTGGGTCAAGTTTGTGAACTTGTTTTTTAACACTACAAATAGAGATAAAGTTTTCAAGTATCTGATTTCCATTTTCTGTATGCTCAATTTCAGGATGAAACTGAAGACCATACTGCTTGTTTTTATCATCTGCTACAAATGCGTAATGCACGGTGTCACTAGAACCGATAACTTTGAAATTCTCTGGCATGGAATTTACGGAATCCCCGTGGCTCATCCACACAGTAAATTCAGCGGGAAGACCTTTTGTAATTTCAGAATTATGGTTTGTTATTTTTACTCTAACTGGTCCATATTCTTTAGTTCCCGGTTTTACGTCTCCTCCCAAAAGGTGAGATCTTAGCTGCAG
>CAZQIA010000147.1:0-1693 GCA_964593215.1 uncultured Gammaproteobacteria bacterium | reverse complement strand
ACTCTAAACTTTAGAGATTTTATTGAGTTGTTTTTACCGGTAGGAAATGTGAGAAAAACAAGAGGAATTAAAGTACTTATCTTTAATTGGAGGGATACCAAACATATGTGGGCAGGAGGCGCGGAAACGTATGTTCATGAAATTTCCAAGAGATGGAAAAAACAAGGAAATTCAGTAACTCTTTTTTGCGGAAATGACCGAAAAAATCCCAGAAACCAAACCATAAATGGCGTAAAAATAATTAGACGCGGTGGATTCTATACGGTATATCTCTGGGCACTTCTCTACTATGTTTTTAGATTCAGGAAAAATTATGACGTTATAATAGATTCTGAAAATGGCATACCGTTTTTTACCCCCCTATTCTCAACAAAACCGGTAATTTTATTAATTCATCATGTTCATCAGGAAGTGTTTATTGAATACATGAAATTTCCTTTTTCATATATTGGAAGATTTATTGAAGGAAAGATTATGCCATTTGTGTATAAAAACCATACGGTAATTACTGTATCCCAGTCCTCAAAGGATGAAATTGTGAATTTTGGAATTGCGAAAGAAAAAAACATTCACATTGTAAATCCTGGTGTACGGTTCTATAGACACAGAAAAGTAAAAACAAAAAATCCTTCCTTTGTGTACCTTGGACGTTTAAAGCCATATAAAAACATTGATACTGCCATAAAAGCATTTTCTATAGTGAATAAAATATATAAAAATTCGCAATTATTTGTAGTTGGGGATGGGGAAAGCAGACTTGAACTTGAAAACCTTACTAAAAGACTAGGTCTTGAAAAAAAGGTTACATTTTTTGGAAAAGTTTCAGAGAAAGAAAAAATCAAGATTCTTGCTAAATCCTGGATTGCTATCCAACCCTCAACCGTAGAAGGTTGGGGAATTACGGTGATAGAAGCAAATATGTGCGGAGTTCCTGTTGTTGCAACTGACACAAATGGATTAAGAGACTCCATAGTTAATGGAAAAACAGGAGTACTTTTTAAACTCAGAAGTTCAAGGGAGCTGGCAAGTATAATTTTAAGACTCACTAAAAAACGCAATGAAAGAAAACTTATGTCCCAGCAGGCAGTTATATGGTCAAAACAGTTTGAATGGGACAATTCTTCTGATCGGTTTTTGTCAATAATTCATAATGAAATAGCAAATAAAAAATCGTTCTTGCCTGTTAGAACATTGTCTTATTTATTTAATAGGGTTGAATCTATTTTTTAACATGAAACAAAAGAAATTACATATAGTCTTCTTAGATTTCGATGACATCAAAAATCCGCTACTTGGCGCTGGACAGGCAAGGGCAACCGTAGAGGTGGGATCTAGGTTGGTTAAAAAGGGTCACAAAGTTACTGTAATCTGCAGCAGATACCCTGGGTACAAAGACAGAAAAGAAAATGGTCTTTACTATAAACACATTGGTATTGGAACAAAAAATATAAAAGTAAATAATGTTTTTTACATAGCGCTCCTTCCTTTTACTGTCATGAGAATAAAAGCAGATATTATCATTGAATGTTTTACCGCTCCGGTTTCAACAATTTTTTCACCTCTTTTTACAAGAATTCCTGTTGTAGGACTTCCCACTTCATTTGAGGCAGATAGATTTTCAAAACTTTATCACCTTCCTTTTGACAGGGTAGAAACTTTTGGACTAAGATTCTACAAATACTTCCTTCCCTTT
>CAZQIA010000146.1:0-1704 GCA_964593215.1 uncultured Gammaproteobacteria bacterium | reverse complement strand
CGTTTCTACAAATGCTTTTTCTGCAACTGTTCTAGACCTTGCCAGGAAAAAGTACATAAAAATTGAAGCAATTTCCCACCTCTCAACCGGCTTTTTAGGACTTGGAGGAGGAACCTCCTATAAATACATTCTTCACAAAGATACTAAAAACTACGCATCCAAAAAAAGACTATTACCATTTGAAGAGGAAGTGTTAACGTTTATATTTTCAGAATCAGAGGACGGAGAAAAGATTGAGATGGACGCGCTTAAAAAGTATATGAAATCCCACCCTAGCACTACTAGAACATTTTTTACAAAGTGGAAAAAAATGGTTACAGATGAGGCAAAAGAAAGAGGGTTTGTCGATAAAACGAGCTCATCTTGGAGAACAAAGTTTGTTGTTGCAAACGTGATTCTTGTAGTTTTAGGCGCAATTGGAATAGCTGTAGTGTTTCATGTGCTTGCAGTATCATTTTATTTTATTATTTGGGGAGGAATTTTTGGAGGAATTATTCTTACAGCCTTTGCGCGAGTCTTTCTTAAGTGGTCTAACGCTTCTCAAAAAGAAGCATATGAGTGGCTTGGCTTTAAACATTTCCTATCAGATTTTTCCAGATTTAAAAGTGAAATTCCTCAGGCTGTAATTATCTGGGAAGAAATGCTTGTCTACGGAACGGCTCTAGGAGTAGCAGATAAAGTTTCTAAATATCTACCTCTTATTCTTGCAGAGCAAAAAACTGCAGTAGCCCCAGCATGGTATTTTGCAAGTACGGGAAATTTAAGCGCTGGTGGAGTTTCAAATGTAGGTTTAGATTTTGGAACTAGTTTAACCCAAAGCATCTCCAGCATGAGCAGTTCCTTTTCCACATCATTTAGTAGTGGTTCCGGCGGAGGGTTTTCAGGAGGAGGCGGCGGTGGAGGCGGAGGAGGCGGCGGGGGCGCTTCCTGATGAATATTTTGCCTCTATTTTTACAGGTCGCAATAATTTGATGCCCAATTCTGCCACCTTAAACCCAAAAGACAGTATAAACCCCATAAAGAAAAAGTTTATCCCCATGTTAAGAAGCTTGTTAAATGCGTCAGTTGGAATAAGCTGAACGTTTTGTCCTGCAGGCTTAGGAATTCCAGGAATTTCCGGCATCATAGAAGCTGTGTTAAATGTGGGTGAGGGAATAGAAAGAATTTTTACAGGGCTAATTTTTCCTAAAAACATTAAGGTTACAAATCCCACTGCAAAAAGCATAACAAATAACCCAATTCCTAACAGCGTGTACCCTATGCTTTTTCCTTCCATAGTTACATACTAATGAAGATCTGTGGAAATTTCAATACAGTTTATGCGGCTTTTACGTAGTCTGAGACGGGAGCAGCAAGATGCGGTTTTACCATTTCTACTATCCTTACAGCGTCTTCACCTTCCAACACGAGTTCTCTTGTTTTTAAATCAACAGGTTGAGAATTTTGACCATATAATTTGCTCACTGAATCAAGTAAACCAACATTCCTACTGCTGAACCTGACTCTAGGATCCTCTGAAACATCACCAGACTCAGATTTAGGAATTCCTCCGGCTGCTTCAAAAACACCTGTCAGAAAAATAGGGTTTTGTAATTGCTCGCTTTGCTGCGTATTGCCTTCTACAATTCTAGATTTTCTTAAAGCCTCAAGCTTTTTTCTCAGCTCTAGTCTTTTTGCTTTTGAGGAATGTTCCCATTCTAGAAA
>CAZQIA010000145.1:0-1728 GCA_964593215.1 uncultured Gammaproteobacteria bacterium | reverse complement strand
GATAATATCTTGAAACAGTTGCAATTTCTGAAAGAGGATGCGAAAGTGCCATAACTTCAGGATCTAAAATGTATGCCTTTTTATTTTTATAGAGAATATTTTCAGGATCAAGGTCTCTATGTGAAAGAATGTATGAACTTTTTTTAAATAACTCCGGTGTAAAAAATCTATAGAACAAAAATGAGAAATAAAAAATATTTCTTATTCCAGTAGGGTTCTTGAGAATTGAAAGCAGGGAGTAGACAGGAAAGGTTAAAAAAATGAAAGTATTACTTCGTTTAGGAAGCTTTTTTAAGACGGTTTTCTTAAACATAGGAGTTGTGCCTCTTAATGAATTTATAACGTGCTGGATAACTATGTATTGAGAGGATGATTTTAAGTTTACAAGCGTAGTGCCTTTTACATATTCTGTCGTAAGCGAAATGGAATTTTTTGATTCTTTTAGGTTTATAAACTTAGGAACTAAAACATCGTCATTTAGTTTTTCTGAAATTATTTTTAGCATGAAAGCCTCGTTTAAAAGCTGATAATAATAAAGTGACTTAAACTTAAAAGTAAGAAACTTTACAATAAAAAATTCTCCTTTTTTGTTTTTAATTTTTAAAATAGTGTTTGAACTATTTACTCCCTGGCGTTTAATAACATCAGCGCTCTTAGCTGACATGTTTTCCCGTGAGAAGAACCATGTTTTCTCAAGTGTATTTCCGAAAAGGCCTTTAATTATATTTTTAAGTGTAAGTGGTTCTAAATTCATATTATTTGGTTGATGTAGCTGTAAAATTAGATAGTTTATATTGTTTTACAAAAATAGGGTACGTGGTCTTTACAAAAATATTTACCAATGCAATGTAAAAAGTTCCTAGTGGGTTTTTTTGCAATTCGCTGAAAATACTTTTCAGGTATCTAAAAACAGGCCTTCTATACTCAATCTTAACCAGATCCCCAAAGTACTTAGACATGTTAATGGTTGCTGCTTCTGGGTTTGATCTAAAAGATTGTCTGAGATAATCTCTTAAATTAACGGGAAGTTTATAAAACACTTCAGCTTCTTCAACGTATTTAAATGTATGTTTTTTGGAAATCGCGCTAAAGTATATGTAATCATCATCATTAAGGACAGGAGGAAGATGCAGTTTTTTTGCAAATGATTGTCTTAACGCAAGACATCCGCCAGTTGCTCCAAAAATGTTATTGCCGTTTTTAACGTACTTTCTTGATTCGTTAAAGACATTAAAAGTTGAGTAAACAGCCTTTTGAAAAAACGTTTTAGGCTTTAAGGGTTGTGTATTCCCACCGGCCAATACCACTTTCTTGTTGTTAAACGCTTTTACAATACTAGAAATTACACTTCTTTTAAAAATTCTCTCGTCTGCATCAAAGAGGACTAGAATATCAGAATTAAATCTTGCTAGAATCTGGTTTATTCCTTCTGCTTTTCCCAGTCTTTTTTTACAGGTAATTAAACTAATGTGCGAAGATCTTATTTTTTTTACCTCAGAACTAGTATTGTCTGTGCTTCCGTCAGAGTAAACAATAATTTCTTTTAATTTCCAATTATCTTGTTTTTGGCAAAGAATATCTGTAAGAATTTTTTTTATATTCTTTCCTTCGTTATATGCCGCAATTCCAACAGTGACAGATTGTTTTTTTACCATAAATGCATTCCGCTAAGTAATGTTCTAAAAAATGAATGTCTTCGATAGCCATAACAGCGTAGCGCACCTCAAC
>CAZQIA010000144.1:0-1757 GCA_964593215.1 uncultured Gammaproteobacteria bacterium | reverse complement strand
AAAATAGTTCCGGAAGGTGTAGGAGAAGAATTTTTCAAAATCAAAAAAACCAAACCTAAACATATTCTATACATAGGAAGACTAGATTCAGGACAAAAAGGGCTTGATTTACTAATCCAGGCATTTTCAAAAGTACACACAGAGATTAAGTACCCATTAGTAATTGCAGGATATGGTCCGGATGAACAAAAACTTAGGAAACTCGTTAAAAAGTTAAAACTTGAAGAAAAAATAATTTTTACAGGGCCTGCTTTTGGAAAAAAGAAATTTAAGCTTCTTTCCGAAGCATTATTTGTTGCGTTTCCTTCACGACATGAGGGATTTTCTCTCTTCTCTCTTGAATCGCTCGCATCAGGTAACCCAATGGTTTCCTTTGATATTCCAAGTCTTTCATGGGCAGATAAAAAAATTGTGTCTAAAGCAAAACCCTTTAATGTTGCCGAATATTCATATTTACTCAAAAAAATTTCTAAGAATTATAAAACAGTGCAAAAAATGTCAAAAGATGCAAGAAAAATTGCAAGAAAATATACATGGGATCATGTTGCATCTGAGTTTGAATCATTCTTTTTAACAATCAAAACAAACTATGAGAATTAAATTGTCTAAACCATATATAACCGGGAACGAACTAAAATACATTGAAGACATTATAAAAAATGGCAGAGATATGTGCGGAGATGGAATCTATACTAAACGTGTCCAAAATCTACTGGAAAAAAGGTATAAAACTAAAAAGGCATTACTAACTACTTCCGGAACAACTGCTTTAGAAATGGCTATAAGACTTCTCAACCTTAAAAAGGGAGATGAGGTAATTGCTCCTTCTTTTACTTTTTCCTCAACCATTAATGCAATTCTTATGCAAGCGGACGTTAAAGTTGTGTTTGCTGAAATTAACCCAAAAACTTTAAATATAGATCCTGAAGACATAAAGAAAAAGATAACAAAAAAAACTAAGGCGCTTATGATTGTTCATTATGCCGGAGTAGCTTGCGAGATGGGTAAAATTATGAGAATTGCAAAAAAACATAACCTTAAGGTTATTGAGGACGCAGCTCAGGCAATAGAAAGTACCTATAAAGGTAAATACCTTGGAACATTTGGGGACTTTGGGTGCTTTTCATTCCATGACACAAAAAACATTACAGCCGGAGAAGCCGGGGCTCTATTTATAAATACAAAGAACAAAGAAATTCTGGAACAGGCAGAAATCATAAGAGAAAAAGGAACTAACAGGACTAAGTTTTTCAGAGGCGAGGTAGACAAATACACATGGGTTGCAACAGGATCTTCATATCTTCCATCTGATATTCTTGCAGCTTATCTACTTGCACAGTTAGAACAAGTTGAAAAAATTACTAATCTAAGGATGAAGGTCTACGGTTATTATAAAAAGAGTCTTAAAGGCTTTGCTGAAAAATCTGAGCTTCAAATTCCATTTATTACCCGAGGGGCAAAACATAATGCTCACATTTTTTACATCATTTTCAAATCCCAAGAACAGAGAAATTTTGTTATGGACTTTTTCAAGAAAAATAATATCTCAGCAGTCTTTCATTACATACCGCTTCATTCCGCACCTAAAGGAATTAGATTAGGTTACAAGGCAGAAGATCTTCCGCTAACTGAGAGTCTTGCCGGAAGACTTTTAAGGCTTCCTATTTATTCAGGAATGAGAGCAAGAGAATATAAAAAAGTAGTAAAAGTATTCAAGCAGGGAATTTTAGCATGGGAAGGCTTAGAGGAAAAACAAA
>CAZQIA010000143.1:0-1765 GCA_964593215.1 uncultured Gammaproteobacteria bacterium | reverse complement strand
AGGTGAATTAACAGGAACATTTGCAAAATAGATAAATATGCTTTTAGGCTCATAACCTAAAAGTAAAAATGCTTTTAGGCGCATAACCTAAAAAGTTATTTAAGGCAAGTTATTTCTGTCCATGATTCACAAAATATTACGCAGAGTACGTGTAAACTTTAGACAATCTAGCTCTGACAGGAAAGCGTCCCTTTCATATAGGGACTATCATAGAAGAATAGTTCAATTGTTTAAAAGGGCACCGGTTCAGAAAAAAGATAAGTTTTATAAATAAATATGACAAGAACATCACTCTTGTCAATTAAAATACAAATATGACAAGAGTTAAAAGAGGGCTCGTAGCTCGAAGAAAACACAATAAATTAATGTCTCAAACCACGGGTTATCGTGGAACAAAAAGAAGACTGGTAAGAGTTGCTCGTGAAGCTGTTTTACACGCAGGAAATTATGCATACCATGGTAGAAAGCTTAAGAAAAGAGACATGAGAAGTCTTTGGATTACAAGAATCGGTGAAGCAGCAAAACTAGAAGGAACCTCTTACAGTAGGCTTATGAATAACCTCTCTAAAGCAAAAATAGAACTTAACAGAAAAATTTTGTCAGATCTTATTGCAACTGACGTCTCAACCTTTAAAAAGATAGTTGCACAAGTTTCAAAATAACTATATAATTATTTAATTCTATGAAATTAGCAATGGTCCTTTCTTACTTTAAGTTTACTTCCCGTTAGGGGGGTCTAACTGTAGGAAAAAGTAGAACCTCCCAGCAAAAGGGAGGTTTTTTTGTGCCTTTTCTTTACATTAAAAGAATCGAAGAACTTAAAATGAAAAAAAATAACCTGCAAAAAGAAAATTCGCATCCTAGAATACACATTCCAGGGTCTAAAAGTGTCACAAACAGAGCGCTTCTCCTAGCTTCTTTAACCTCCCAGAGAGTCGAGCTTCACAACCCGTTAATCTCTGATGACACTATGTCTATGATTTCATGTCTTAAAACACTGGGTGCAAAAATTACAAAGAAGAAAAATTCAATCATTGTGGAAAACACCATACTTGATTCTAAGAACAGAAAATATAATTTAAATGCCGGTTTATCCGGAACAACTCTCCGCTTCTTGCTTCCAATTTTATGTATTACACCCGGTGAAAAAATACTTACCGGGGAAACAGGACTGTTAAGACGTCCGGTAAGAGAGCTTGTAACTGCCCTTAAAAAAAACGGCGCTGATATAACCTATGTAGGTAAAAATGGCTATCCGCCGCTTCTTGTAAAACGTTCTATGCTTGATAACAACATTCTAAAAGCACGGGGTAGTAAAAGCAGTCAGTACATTTCTTCGCTTTTAATGCTACTTCCGCTTACTGGAGGGGGGAAAGTAATGGTAGCTGATCATCTGGTTTCAAGACCTTACGTTGAACTTACAATGCAGCTCATGAAGGAGTTTGGGGTGAATATTAAAAAACATAAAGGAAATATATTTTCGGTCCCTAAAAACGTTAGTTACAAAAGAAATTCCTCATTCTCAATAGAGGGAGATTTTTCAAGCGCATGTTATTTTGCTGCACTAGCTGCAGCAACGTCTTCTACAGTTGAACTTCAAAACGTAAATCCAGCATCAAAACAGGGTGATAAAAAATTTCTTTCTATACTTAAAGAGATGGGAAATCAGGTAGATATAAACCCCACTTCAATAATAGTTAGAGGAAGAAGAATTAAACCTGTGCACGTGGACATGGAGGAATGTCCGGACCAAGTGCAGACTCTT
>CAZQIA010000142.1:0-1782 GCA_964593215.1 uncultured Gammaproteobacteria bacterium | reverse complement strand
GTATGCGTTCTTTTTTCTCATTGGCTCATGCTTTGGAAGTTTTACAAATGTTGTGGTAGATAGGCTTCCGCAAAGAAAATCACTCCTCCATCCTCCTTCCCACTGCGATCATTGCCATAAACGGATTGCCACTTATGATTTAATTCCCGTTTTTTCATTTCTTTTTCTGAAGGGGAAATGTAGGTATTGCAAACACAAATTGCCTGTTCGAGTATTTCTAGTTGAGCTTATCTCGGGGCTAGCCTGTCTATATTTAATAGCGTCATTTCTTCCCATTCAAGGTTTTTTCTTCTTTTTAGTGTTTCTTATCATTCTTGCAATTTCTTTAATAGATCTTCAAATAGGAATCATTCCTGATGAGCTGCTTGTTCTCTTAGGTGTTTTGTCGGTTGTATACATACTTTTTTCTCACCCCCTTACTTTTTTTACACATCTAATTACTGGCTTTATTTCTTTTGCATTTTTTCTTCTTATTTTCCTTGTAACACGCGAGCGGGGAATGGGATTTGGGGACGTAAAATATTCGTTCTTTATTGGATTTCTTTTAAGTCCTACTGAAACTATTGCGGCTTTTTACATAGCGTTCTTGACAGGAGCTGCAATTTCTATAATACTAGTTATAGGAAAGATAAAGAAGCTAAAAGGAAGTACTGTTCCATTTGGTCCTTTCTTGTCTCTTGGTTTTCTGGCTTCTCTTCTATATGGTGAGCATATTGTAAGGTTTAGTAGGGCAATTTTAGGAATATAGAGAATGAGTAAGTTTGCACTTTTTTTGCTGTTTCTTTCCGTTCTAATAGTTTTAGGGGTAGTTTTTTATCTAACACAGCCCTTAAAAAAACTTGCACTAAAGCATGATGTAAAAAGAAAAGAAGATCTTATGAAAATTGCGGCTGCTCTGGAAAAATATCATAACGACTACGGAATGTATCCTCAGTCAGATGAGTCTAGGTTTATAATTGTCACAAGTTCGTATGAGGTGAACTGGGGAACCCCATTCAGTCCATATTTAGAAACTCTTCCTCAAGACACATCTCCAAGAAGGTACGTGTACTGGTCAGATAAAGAAAGTAACTATCAATCTTTCAGAATCTATGCTTCTTTAGAAGATCCACAGGATGAGAAAAATGCCTGCGGAACTCTTACAAAAGATTGTCCTAACTCTCCAGGGGCGTATCTTTGCGGTAAAAATATTGCTTGTAATTACGGCGTTTCAAGCGGAAATATTAGTCCTTAGGTTTGCATGAAAAAAAATAACGGATTTACACTTTATTCCCGAAGGGAGCAAGGGTTTACCCTTATTGAGCTTCTTACTGTTATTGCAATAATAGCCATTTTAACCGGTTTGTTTACCGTGTCATATCTTACCGTAAGGCAGCGCGGGAGAGATGCGCAGAGAAAATCTGACATTAAGCAAATTCAATCGGCTTTAGAGTTATATAGGTCAGATAATGATTCCTATCCTGATAATGCTACATTTCAGGCTTTAACGTGCGGACAGTCTTTTTCTTCAGCGTCTGGGGTTAAATATATGAATAAGCTTCCATGTGATCCAAGTGGAACCGTTTCTAGCCCTGTTCCTTACTATTATTATCAGGTATCCTCTACGTCTTACGTTGTTGCATCTTGTCTTGAGAGTACTAATGATAAAGATGGAGTTAGTGGAGCATCAGCCCCTCCGAGCTGGTGGGGAAGTCCGGTGTGGCCGCCTCCTACTGCCTGTTCCTCTAATTTTTACTATCTTTCAAGTAACCCATAAAATCCATGAAATTTTCGTTCTTCACA
>CAZQIA010000141.1:0-1805 GCA_964593215.1 uncultured Gammaproteobacteria bacterium | reverse complement strand
CTTGTTTGGAGTTAATTTCAAACTTAGGAACTACTTCTATTTTTCCTTTTAATTTTTTATGGAGGTCAAGTGAATCTCCCATGTGGTTATAAAACTAGCTTTGTAAAATAAGCCAAGATACAAAAAACTCTTGAACTTTATGAGTATAGCACAAAAATAAATTTCAGCTTTTTTGCGGAAAAAGTTTATGTGTAATTGAAAATTTACTACTGTATGTGTAAAATCCAACGTGTGAGTGAATATTTTAAAGTAAGACATGAGTCTAGTGCACAACCTTGTGCTCCTTTTAGATTCTTAACACTGCGGGAAAGACAAATACTGCAAAGACTCGCATCAGGATTGACTCAAAGGCAAGCAGGAGATGATATAGGTCTTTCAGTTAAAACTGTTGAGAGGCATGTTGCTCAGATGGGTAATTTAGGTGTAAACACAAGACTTACAGGGTATATGGAGGTTTTTACTCCAGCTCAGTCCCGGGCTACAATTTTGGCTCTTATTCAGGATGGGATTACTCATGGATACTTAAAACACGCTCCAGTATCAGAACCGGCTCAAGCTTTAACTCCAAATCAATATGAAATTGTTCACTTGACAATGCAGGGGTTCTCCAACAAGGAGATCGCAGAGAAATTGCACATTGGTCTAAGTACAGTAGAAAAGCAGCTTGAAACCACATTTAAAAAACTACGTGTAACAGACAGGTATATGTTGTCAGCACGTATTACATATCTTCAGTTGTCGGGAGAATGGGAATATCCCGTAAGTAAAAGAGTGAAGGTAAGAAAAAAAATAGATCAATAATTAATAGATACCGGGGTGGAGAGAATAAGAGCCTTTCGCTTCGTTCGGAATCATGTTCCCCACTCTCGACAAAAAAGTACTTTGTCGGGGTGGAGGGAATTGAACCCACTGCTTCTCGCTCCCAAAGCGAGCGTTCTACCGATGAACTACACCCCGTTATTCAGCTCAAGCTATAATTTTACAAATTCTTTAACCTAAACACAAGCACAAGCGTATCTTGACAAACGCAACTAAGTTGCAGTAATATAGAAGCATGAACTCTTCAGATATTCTAAAAAGCGCACTGAGAACTCAAGGCCACAAGATCACCAAAATAAGAACTCTTATACTCTCTTTTCTATCAACGCAAGATGCACCTATTTCTGCTGATGAAGTTTTGCTGCACATGGAAAAAGAACATCAAGATTTAGACAGGATTCCCAATAAAACTACAATTTACAGAGAGCTATTTTTTCTTTTAGAGCATAACTTTATTTCAGAAGTTGAATTTGGTGACGGCAAAAAAAGATACGAACTTGTTCTTAACAGACCGCATCATCACCACGCAATTTGCAGAGAGTGTAAAAGAGTAGAGGATATTCCGTTATCATCAGAATTTGATTCAGAAAAAGATGCTTTGGAAGAAAAAACCGGTTTTAAGATTGAAACACACATGCTTGAATTCTTTGGACTGTGTTCTAATTGTAAATAAATATGTTACCTATTATTTTACTCTTTACATTTATTGCCTCTATTGTATCTTTAGTTGTAGTTAGCGTACTTCTTCTCCATGAAAAAGCAATAAGAAAGGTAGCATTTTATCTAGTTTCTTTTGGGGCAGGAGCACTTTTAGCAACTGGCTTTACCGATACATTTCCAGAAGCAGTAGAATTATCCAAAAACTCATTTTTAACAACAACAATTTTCATTTCTCTATTCTTTCTAATAGAGCGAGTCTTTATGCATTTTCATCACCATGAACATGTTGAGGGAAAAAAATTAAGACTCCCCATACCGTTTTTAAT
>CAZQIA010000140.1:0-1837 GCA_964593215.1 uncultured Gammaproteobacteria bacterium | reverse complement strand
ACCTAAATGGGTAGCATTGTTTGGCGTAATTCCGCATACGTACAAACTAATCTGTCTAGGTTTGAGAGTTCTAAAAATTTCCTTAGAACGAGTTAGAGAGTTAAAAAGCTGAAGATCCAACATGAAGGAATTATTATGCTCTTTTTTGTCTCCTCTTGTCAAATTCATACCAAAGAACTAGAAGCGGAGAAGCATTAAAAATAGAAGAGTAGGTTCCTGAAACTATTCCAATAAGAAGTGCTGCGATAAACCACCTGGTAGACTCTCCTCCAAATAACAAAAGCATGAAAAGAACTAATACCACTGTAAGAGATGTGTTAAGGGATCTATTCATGGTTTCTAAAATAGAGTCATTTACAATTTCTTCAAATGGAAGCCGTGCATTTTTCTTAAGGTTTTCTCTGATTCTGTCAAAAACCACAATAGTATCGTGAACTGAGAATCCCATAACAGTAAGAAGTGCTGTTATAAAAAGCGCGTCAATTTCTACTCTAAATAAATATCCAAGGATTGAGAATATTCCTATAACAACTAAAATATCGTGAAGAAGTGCGATAATTGCACATACTCCAAACTTCCAGGAAGCAATCGGGTGAGAAACTTTTCTGAATGCAAAAGCTATGTAAAGCGTGATCGCAATTGAGGCAAGAAGTACTGCTTTTAAAGCATTTAACTCAGTTTCTTTTCCTATGGTTGCTCCTACTGTTTCAAATGAGCGCTCGGTAGCCTTAGGATATTTCTGCAGAATTACCTCAATCATCCTGTCTTTTTCTTTCTGATCCATTGCTTGAGTTCTTATGAGAACCTCTCCCTGAGCAGAAATGACTATTTCTTCAACATGAACTTTTTTTTCAACAAGGTAGTTTTTTAACGTTGTTGCTTGGTCTTTAGACAGAGACAAATTAAGTCCAGTTCTAGATCCGCCAGTGAAATCTATAGAGGGTTTTAAGCCAAAAAGAAATAACGAAATTATTCCAGGAATAATAACCAGGCCAGAAATTAAAAATAATATATTTTTGTGTTTGATAATATTCATGACTTCTTATTTTTCTCAAATAACTCTAGTAAGTTTCTTGTTACCACAATAGCTGAAAACATTGATATGAGAATTCCAATTGCAAGAGTTAAAGCAAACCCTCTAATCACTCCGCTCCCAAAATAATACAAAATGAATGAAGTGATAAGACTTGAGACGTTGGAGTCTCTTATGGAAGACCATGCCCTTGTAAATCCTAATTTTACAGCAACTTCTCTGTCTCTGCCTGCTCGCAACTCTTCCCTCATCCTTTCAAAAATAAGAATGTTTGCATCAACTGCCATTCCAATTGAGAGTATAAATCCGGCAATACCAGCAAGCGTTAAGGTAACCGGTATAAATTTAAAAACTGCAAGTGAAATAATAATGTATATGGTAAGAGCTATAGAAGCAAGAACCCCTTCTTTTTTATACAAATAACTCATGAAAATAATAATAGAGAAAAATCCTAGAATTCCAGCAAAAAGTGAACGTTTTAGAGAATTTATACCAAGTGACGGTCCCACAGTATTCTGAGCAATAATCGAAAGAGGCGCGGGAAGCGCACCTGAGTTTAGTTGAATTGCTAAATTTTTTGCAGTTTCTGTAGTAAAGTTTCCAGTTATTACTGCATTTCCATTTACAATTTCCTGGTTAACCCGAGGGGCTTCAACCACTTGATTGTCTAATACTATCGCAAGAGGCTTTCCCACATTTTTCCTAGTAACTTCTGCAAATCATTTTGCACCTTGTGGAGTAAAGTCTCATTGACCTCGTGGGCCTCCTGAAGAAGCATTGCCCAAAACAACTCGAGCACTTTTT
>CAZQIA010000139.1:0-1847 GCA_964593215.1 uncultured Gammaproteobacteria bacterium | reverse complement strand
CTCAGGGCTGGCATTTTACTGTCGGTCCAGGCTACCTCGCCTGTGTCTTTTGTTGAGCAAAGTATAGCAGCTTTGAAGCTAAATTGCTATAAATTAGTGCGCATGCGCACTAGTCCTGATATGCTTTTACCCATATTGCCTCAGTTGACATAGGGTAACAGAAAGAGGTAACCTGATATTAATTAAGGAGTTTTGCAGCCTTAAAACGAGTGTTTTTAGACTTTTCTTCCTTGGGAAGGTAGCATACTACCGGTGTACTAACCTCGCTAAGCATTACAAATATAAATGAAAATGATTGAATTATCAATTACTAGCGAGGGATGGTAAGAACGTTGTCTGAATGTATGAGATCCGGATTTTCTAAATTATTTGCTCTTGCAATGTCTACCCATCTGTAACCATCTCCGTAAGCTCTTACAGCTATCTCCCACAAATCATCTCCGTGTGTAATTTTATAGGTATTTCCGATAATTTTTTCCTGTTCCTGCATTTGATTATTGCTCATAGACGCCTCTTCTGGCTGATTTTCTAAACCCCGAGATTCTACAGTTTGTTCTTCATTGTTTGTACCAGCTTGCACATTTAGGCTGTCCGGATTAGGACTTGGAGAAATCTCTAGCACAACCGTAGGTTCAGGAACGGGAGTTACTAAAACTGGTATAACTAGCTTTTGTCCCTTCTCTACATCAAATGGTTCCTGAAGATTATTAGCTGAAGCAATTTCTGTCCATTTATAACCGTCGTTATATTTCTGCTCTGCAATAGTCCACAAAGAATCTCCCTCCTCTACCGTATATACATTCTCTTTTGCTTCCCTCATGGCCTGTTCAATTTTGGAAACACTCACTGCCTCTTTATCAATTTCAGGTTTAGGACGGGTTATAAAGATCTTTACAGCAGAAAATCCAAGAATAAAAAGAACTATAACGGTTGCTATTCCATAAAAAAGACTCTTATAGGAATCTGTGCTGGAAAGTATTTCCTTTCTTGAAGCTTGTTTACGTGTTGATACAGTACTTTTCTTTGTAACTTTTTTCTTTGGCATGGATAAATACAGGCAGGATAATGAGCAGTGAGAGAATTAGTATATTTATAACGGGCAAAATTGTGTTTGTCAAGATGTATTTACTCTCATTGATTATGCGTGAGTTTTTTGATACCATAAGAAAGCCAATTCAAACTCGGTTTCTTTAAAAGATTCCGATTTTTTGTATTGGGGGCGTAGCTCAGTTGGTTAGAGCGCCTCCCTGTCACGGAGGAGGTCGCGGGTTCGAGTCCCGTCGCTCCCGCAAAAAAACTTTACGAATTTTACTTCTGTATGACAAATCAGGAGATTGTAAAACTCTTCAGAAACGTTGCAGCAGCCTTTACTTTAAAGGATGAGAAAAAGTATAAATTTCAAATTATTGCGTACCAAAAAGCAGCGGATTCTGTAGAACACGCAAGTGCTGAGTTAAAAACTCTTTACTCTCAAAACAACTTAGAAAAACTTTCTGGAATTGGTCCAACTATTAAAGCCCGTCTTACTGAGCTTTTTGAAAAAGGACACGTTGAGCATTTTGATAAGGTTTTGGAAGGTATCTCACCTGCGGTATTTCCACTTCTAGATATTCCATCCTTTGGTCCTAAAAAGGCTTATAAACTTGTAACGCATTTTAAATTAAAAAATCCGGAAACTGTTTTAAACGATGTAGAAAAACTTGCATCAGACGGTTTAATTTCTGAACTTGAAGGTTTTGGGGAAAAATCACAAGAGGATATTCTTCAAGCTTTGTCAGAGTACAAAACAGGAACTACCAAAACGAACAGAATGGTTCTTTCTCATGCTTTTGAACTGGCAACTGCAG
>CAZQIA010000138.1:0-1857 GCA_964593215.1 uncultured Gammaproteobacteria bacterium | reverse complement strand
CATTTTTCTACTTACCACAAATGGAGTTTTATACGCAAGAGCATGCATGAGAGCACCGCTTCCCCCAATAAGACCTCTGTAAGGAAAAACAGCAAGGTTTGCAGCCTGAAAATAGGTTCCAATCTTTTGTTCAGGTACGAATCCTGTGATTTGAATATTTGGCTCATTTTTAATAGTTTCAAGAAGTTCTTGATAGTATTTTTGATAATATGCTTTTTCTTTTAAAGAATATGCTTGTCCACCAGCTAATACCAGGTGGAGTTTTTTAAATTTTTTCTGTTTTCTTAACTCCCTAACTGTTTTTATGATCCAATCCGCACCTTTATAATGAGTAATAAATCCAAAATAGAGAAGCAGGAAATCATCTTTTGGAATTTCAAGCTTTTTTCTTGACTGCTTCATGGAAATTGTTTTATTTGTTTTTGGTACCCAAAAAGGATTTAGAAAAATTTTTTTCTTTGGCACAAACTCCTCAAGACGTGCACCAATTGCTTCATCCATAACAACAAATTTATCAACAAGAATTCCAAGTGCTTTATAATAATAGGAGATTCCACTATTAAGAAGTTTATACTTTAAAGAACCTTTAGAAATGTTTAAATGCGTTGAGATATTTGCAAGAGTTGAAATAACGTTATGGGAAAAATATGTAATTTTTTTATTGTTCAATTTAATTAAAGCTAGAAAGGGTAGGATAAGAACCATGTTTTTAACCCCTCCGTTTGCACAGAACTCAGAGTGAACGTGAATGTTTTTGATTTTGTCAAACTTCCATAACCACTGAAGAATAACAGGGAAAAGTGATGGATGTTTTTGGTCAAAGACTCTTAAGACCAAAATTCTTCCTTGTGCGTATGTTTTAGGCGTATTATCAAATCCTTTTTCTGCAAGAACCACAAATCTAACATTATGTTTTTTAGCAATAGGTTCAATAATTTCCTTTGTGTACCAGGCAATACCGTAGTTTTTCTGACCACGTGAAGTTTTCTCAGGGTAATCTGAGATGATTAAATACGTATCTAACCTATTAAATTCTTCAATTAACTTTTTCATAATTCCCATTTCGTCCTTTGAAAATTTAGGACTCATCAGTTCCAGTTTCACTGGAAAATGGGATAGGCATGTAGGGTGGGAGAAAGTCTCGGATTGAGACTTGAAGGAATAAATCCAACTAATCTCTCACTGAGTGCTTTTCCCTGACCGGAACGGTTTAATCGTAATACGATCCTTTGGCTCGATAACTTGCGTTACGGAGTAAGAATTGTATGGATTAAAGTCCAGTCATGTCCCCAAAGGCAGGTGGAAGTCGTAAGCATTCGAGCTCCGATCTTCTGTTGACAGACTTCACTGCTGTTAACCCGGAGGTTATTTGCTGAAGCTGTTCAACTGTGCACCATCCTTTACGGTGGACCACGATCACAGCCCTGAGGCGGTGAACGCAGTAAGGTACTCTCCATCGGACGTGCCGAGGAGTCTAAAGTTTACGCCTTGACGCGGAGGTTCTGGGGGAGCCAGATGCTCACCGTGTCTCCGGCCTTGGCGGTCTTGACTTCGGCGCCCTGCTTCTGGATCACGAACCCGTCGGGGGCAGTGAAGTCCTGATTGAGGCGTACCTGCGCTCCGGCAACCATCCCATCGGCGTTGAGAACCTGGATAATCGTACCCAAGTTATTCAAGTCGTCGACGGACTTAATGCTGGAGGGCGGCTTGTTCAAGTCAGGAGTGGCAGGATTCCCGGCGCCGAGCTTCGAAGTGAACTGACCCCAGTTGGTGCCATCCGCCCAGATGGTGACAGGTCCGGTGACCGTCACGTTCGTATACAGCACAGACCCGTTGTTGGGATCCGGCTGGTGCTCG
>CAZQIA010000137.1:0-1930 GCA_964593215.1 uncultured Gammaproteobacteria bacterium | reverse complement strand
AACAAATTCTCAACAGAATTAAGGAATTGACTCAGAAAGATGCGTTTAGTACAATCACTAAATCAAAATATGGATAAAACAGGAAAAATATTAAGAATTCAAGGCGCTATTGTTGACGTTAAATTTGACATTAAAAACATGCCAGGAATTTATGAGGCATTAGAGGTAGAACTTAACAACAAAACTCTTGTTTTAGAATCAGAATTCCAACTGGAAAACGGGGAAATTAGAGCTATCGCCATGGGTCCTACTGAGGGTTTAAAGCGCGGCATGAAGGTAAAAAGAACCGGAAATCCCATTAAAGTTCCTATTGGACCAGAAACTTTAGGTCGTATTTTTAACGTTCTGGGAAGCACCATAGACGGAGGAAAAAAACTTTCCGATAAAGTAAAACTAGACTCAATCCACAAAGAAGCCCCAGCACTTTCTGACCAGGCGACTGCACCGGAAATGCTTGAAACAGGAATTAAGGTTATTGATCTGATTGCACCATTTACCAAAGGAGGAAAAATTGGAATCTTCGGAGGTGCAGGCGTAGGAAAAACTGTTGTTGTTAAGGAGCTGATACGTAATATTGCCATGGAACATCACGGTCACTCTGTATTTGCAGGAGTAGGAGAAAGAACTCGTGAAGGGACAGACCTCTGGATGGAAATGAAAGAAGCAAACGTCTTGGATAAAACTGTCATGGTGTTTGGACAAATGAATGAACCACCCGGAAATAGACTTCGCGTAGGACTTACTGCATTAACTATGGCGGAATACTTCAGAGATCAAAAGAACGAAGATGTGTTACTCTTTATAGATAACGTCTTTAGATTTGCTCAGGCAGGATCTGAGGTTTCAGCTCTTTTGGGCCGTATGCCTTCTGCTGTAGGATACCAACCTACTTTAGGACTAGACGTTGGATCCTTACAGGAAAGAATTACATCTACTAAAAAGGGGTCAATCACCTCTGTTCAGGCAGTTTATGTCCCTGCTGACGACTACACAGATCCTGCACCAGCAACCATATTCTCCCACTTAGAGGCAACCATTACTCTGGAGCGTTCTATTGCTGAACAAGGGCTCTATCCCGCTGTTGATCCCCTAACGTCTTCCTCAAGGCTCCTAGACCCTAATATAGTAGGGCAAGATCACTACTATGTAGCCTCAGAGGTAAAAAGAATTTTACAGCGCTACAAGGATCTTCAAGACATTATTGCTATTCTAGGAATAGATGAACTGTCAGATGAAGATAAACTAACTGTTGCAAGAGCAAGAAAAATTCAGAGATTTCTTACCCAGCCTATGTTTGTGGCAGAAATATTTACCGGTGCACCAGGTCGTTATGTAAAAATAGAGGACACAGTAAAAGGATTTAAGGAAATTATAGAAGGAAAACACGATAATCTTTCTGAGCAAGCATTCTTCATGACCGGTACCATAGACGAAGCTGTTAAAAATGGTAAGAAATAAGATAAAGACAAAATGGCTGACTCCACATTTCATCTTGAAATAGTAACTCCTGACGGAATAATTTTTTCTGAAGACGTTTCTGAAGTAAAAATTCCAACCGACAAAGGACAAATTACGGTTCTCCCTCATCACGTTTCACTTTTCGCAAGGCTCACAGAAGGAGAGCTTCATGTTGTAAAAGGAGGAAAAGAAACGCTAATCGCTGTTCTTGGAGGCGTTGTGCAGGTGGAAAAAACATATACAAATATTATTTCTGACTATGCAATTCACGCAGACAGTATTCAAATAGCCCGAGCAGAGGAAGCAAAAAAACGCGCTGAGGAAATAATGAAAAATCACCAAAACACTGCTGAATTTACCCTTGCAGATAGGGATCTAAAAAAATCTATCCTGGAGCTAAAGGTTGCTCAAAAAGTAAAACACAGACAAAGTAGTAAAATATAATCATGCAAAGGAATTCCCGTTTAACACG
>CAZQIA010000136.1:0-1952 GCA_964593215.1 uncultured Gammaproteobacteria bacterium | reverse complement strand
AGCAAATTTTAATAACGTAGGACTTGTGGTAATTGATGAGCAACAGAGGTTTGGAGTAGAGCAGCGTTCCGTTTTAAGATCCAAATCCGGAACGCCTCATTTTTTAACCATGACCGCAACACCAATTCCCAGAACGGTATTCTTAACGCTTTACGGAGATCTAGCACTTTCTATGCTTGACGAAATGCCTAAGGGCAGAGTCAGAGTAAAAACATGGCTTGTCCCTAATGAAAAACGTGAATCCGGCTATGAATGGATTAAGAAAAAGATTCTAGAGACTGATGCAGACGGCAAGAGAAACCAAGTGTTTATTATCTGCCCATTTATAGAAGAGTCCGAAAGCGCGGTAACCGTTAAAGCAGCTGTTAAGGAGTTTGACACGTTATCCAAAGAGGTTTTCAAGAATTTTAAAGTAGGACTACTACACGGAAGACTCAAGGCAAAAGAAAAAAATGAAATTCTAGAATCTTTTGCATTGGGTAAAATTGATGTGTTAGTTGCAACGCCGGTGGTTGAAGTAGGAATAGACATTCCAAACGCAACTATTATGGTTATAGAAGCTGCGGAACGATTTGGACTTTCTCAGCTACATCAGCTCAGAGGACGTGTGGGAAGAAGACAAAGGGAATCTTTCTGTCTTCTCTATACTGAAGCTACTTCTGATAAAACCAGAGAACGCCTGCGCGCACTTGAAACCATGTACGTAGGAGCAGAACTTGCTGAGTTAGATCTGAAATTAAGAGGCCCTGGAGAAATGTACGGAAAAGAACAGCACGGTTCTCATAAGCTCAAAATTGCATCTTTTTCAGATCATGAGCTTATTGTAAAAACAAAAAAGGATGCGGAGAAAATCTTACCTAGTCTTAAGGAATATAAGGATCTTAAAAACAGAGTAGACCTTCTTATAAAATCCCAAATTCTACCGGATTAGCTCAATTCTTGCAGTTTATTAAATTCAACTTTTATTCCTAACGCCTGTTCATATAATTTGATTGTTTTTGCTGATGGAACTCTACTTCCATCCTCTGTAGATTTTACAGAAGAAACATGACGTCCTGTTTTTGCTGAAAATTCTGCACGTGTAATACCCATCCTAAACCTTTGAGAACGCAGATATTCGCTCATGTTTTGAGGATTTGAAAACCATTCCGGCATCATCTCGTCTGGAATTGGAAGCGCGTGAGAGCACCAAAGACGCATGAGTGTTGCCTCATACGTAGCCCTATCCTCTAAACCATGCTCGATTTGAAAAAATACTTGAGGACTAAGCCCTGTTCTTCTACCTAATTCCTGATACGAAAATCCCATGGACTCCCTAAGAACTCGCAGCCTCTGTCCAAAGGTGAAAACGTTTTCAGGCTTCTTTCTTCGTCTAACTACTTCCATTTCGCGCTCACGCATTTCTGTTTTGCGTCTTTCCTGAAGTTCACTTTTCTTTCTTGAGGAGAAATTAAGCGCAGTAGCATACTGATTTATTACCCTCTCTGAAGGTGGTCTTCCCCCAGATTCAAAAGCATATATTTGTGGCCCCACGGCTTCAGCCACCCTCACAACATCCGCCTTCGTAATTCCTCTTTTTTCTCTTTCTTCGCGCATTTGAATTCTCAGGGGAAATTCATGCCCATGTTCTCGTTTAAATTTTTGAGATGCCTTTATCTCATCTTTTAATTGAGGAAGCGCTGATCCCTTAATAACACGTACAACTGCAGCAACTCTTTCTATTGAACTTCCAAAATCTTTTTTTACGCCATTGTGATCTATTCCAGTAGGATCTAGTCTTGGGTTTTGGGAGTAATCACCAGTCTGCAATCTATTAGCCGTAGCTGCTAATTTTTTATGCGCAAAATAGGCTTTCTCTGCTTTTTTTTCCAGCTCCTGATACGTTCTATATACTGCTTCATGACGCATAAGTAGCTTATAGTACACTATACGCCTATTTTAGTCAACCTGTG
>CAZQIA010000135.1:0-1997 GCA_964593215.1 uncultured Gammaproteobacteria bacterium | reverse complement strand
GAGTGTCAAATGAATTTGATTTTCCTGCACATGAAGGATAATCTGCCGGACAGAAGTAGGACCCATTTACACCAGCAAATGCTCCATTTCTTGAAACATAGTCTCCAAGGGATAAAACAGGACAACTATCTTTACAGTCCGAGTCAGATGCGGTGTCAACATAGACATTTGTTGAGGAGATGTCTGCAGCAATAAGGTCGACTAAATATGAGCCTCCGGAAACATCAACACGCTGCCTGCTGTAGCCAGATCCTGGAGGCGCATTGTTTACGGGAAGACTGCTTACGTCAACACCACCAAGGGATGCAACATATTGAGATTGTGCAGCTGAAATGTCTGAGTCAAGCGTTGTAAGCTCTGCAGATCCTGAAGCATAATTTTTATCCTTAAGGTAGCGTAAGACTTGGGCAAAACGCTCACGTAATTTTGGCAAATCTTTGGTAGCAGTAGGAAGATCTGTTAAATGCTCATACACCAAGATCGTCTGATCATATGTCTGCTCGATTTTTTTAATTGTGTCTTGAAGTTCATCATTCCTTTTTACTTGGTCGGTGTTTTTTAAATCATCATATTTTTTTATAGCTTCCTGGAGCTGTTTGTATAGGCTACTATTTGTATTAGATATATTTTTCATGCTTTTTTCAGAATCAGTTTTGAAATTTACAAAAGATTGAATTATGAGGAGAATTACTATAATCAGAACTACAGAGAACAGTATGCTTGCAGAAATATGGATATGAAGGTGGGTAATCTTAAACCTTTTTAAAGAGGAGAACTTTACCTGAGGGATGTTAATATGATTTTTTTCAACCATGTACTTTCATGGTATCCAATTTTATCTAGGAAAATCAAATGTAAAATTGTGTGATTTTGCCGGAATTTCAGTATAATACACGTATGGATGAAGTTATTCAGAAAAAACTTGACAATTTCTTTTTAAAATATAAGAAGGTCTCTTATAAAAAGGGAACAATAGTAATACGAGCAGGAGAAGAACCGGCAGGTGTGTGTTACTTAAAGGAAGGACTTATCAAACAATACGCAATCTCTACAAAAGGCGAAGAACTTATTGTAAATATTTTTAAGTCATCTGCTTTTTTTCCTATGTCATGGGCAATTAATAAAACTCCTAATAATTATTTTTTTGAAGCAATTTCTGACATATCTGCTGTGTGTGCTCCTAGGGCAGATGTGGTGGATTTTATAAAGAAAAACCCTGATGTTTTATTTGATCTTACTGCAAGAGTATACAAAGGAGTAGACGGACTTCTTACAAGAATGGTGTACCTAATGGCCGGAAACGCAAATTCACGTCTTATTGTAGAGTTAATAATTTTAGCAAAGCGGTTGGGGGTTAGAAATGGATTAACTGTAGAAATACACATTGCTGAAAAAGATCTTGCATCGCAAACAGGTATGTCAAGGGAGACAGTCAGCAGGGAAATAAAAGTGTTAAAAGAAAAAAATTTAATAACATTTGAGAAAAGCATGATTATAGTAAAAAGTCTGGAAAAGCTGGAGAATGAATTAGAAAATGAAATATAGACTGGGTGGTCTTACGAGCTTGATACAAATCACAGCAAGATAGTATTTACAGGAATATACTGATGATACATAGGAGGTGAGATGTATGATGGGTGCAGGAAGAATGGGCTATTACGGCAGCGGACTTGATATCTTCGGATTATTTTTCTTTATCTTCTGGATTTTTAGTTTTATAGATGTGGTGCTTTTAGCTTTTTATCTTTTCAAGCAGATTCAGAAAAAGCAGTAAGAAGTTGGTATACTTTTAAATATGTCTATTGCAACTCAGGATGCGTTTTCTCATACGGAATTAAATTCAGGAAGTCACGTTTCAAAGCTAAATTGGCTGCGGGCTGCAGTTTTGGGAGCAAATGACGGAATAGTTTCTATTGCGGGTTTGGTGGTGGGAGTAGCTGGAGCTACAAACGACTCGGGAGTAATTATTACCGCCGGAACTGCCGGAATTATTGCAG
>CAZQIA010000134.1:0-2000 GCA_964593215.1 uncultured Gammaproteobacteria bacterium | reverse complement strand
AATTATCATATCTTACATATATGTCATGTCTTGATTTTAATTTTTAAAGAATTCTTTTTTTACTCATTTCAACATCTTTTAACAATAAAGGGTTTTCGTAAAGTATTAGATATCTTGCATACCATAAGAGCTCTCTGTCACTAACTGGTTGACCTTTTTCCCTTCTTTTTCGTATATCCTCTATCTTTACGCTTTCTTCACGTGTCCTAGGCATACTCCCACCATGATATAGTGCGGCAAGCATATATCCACCTGCCGGCCTTAAAGCTGAAACAGCATCACTCATGACTTCTTCAAAGAATGGAGGCATAAGATGACAAAAAACCCCGTGGATATAATAAGATCAACTTCTCTCATTCCAATTCGTTTAAGATATGTAGGTAAAGTTTGCTTCTTTGGAGTCAAGGAGTAGTATGCAGTCTCAGCTGTAACTCTGTTTCGGAGTTCTGGATCTGAATCTTGAGACGCCTCAATCTTCTCTCTTGTTAAAAATTGCTCCTCTGATTCAGCATCTGTAAGGCCAGCAACTCTTACCCTGACAAGCGGATTTTCTCTTAGTATAACTCTTGTTGCTGCCAAAGAAGATTTAGAATCATCGCCATTGACAACATTTCTCATTAAAGCCCCAGTTCCGCTACCCAAATCTAAAACATTTACAACATTTCTCCCTGAATCTACAGCACGTTGAATTTGCCTAGCTAACATACCATCAAAAGACCCAGGCTTAAGCTCTCTTTTATTCCAAATTAATTCACACTCTGACAAAGATCTTGATATGCTTGTAGGATTACTATCGAGCATATACTGAGCGACAACAACTCTTTCTTTCTTGGACATAAAACTAGGATTATACAGGGGGATTTGCCTGAAGTCAAACTATAAGATGCTGTGAACTGTCAGGTCAATTCTTGGAACACCTCATTTCTTACGCTTCACGGGTTTATGATGTATTCCTTGAGCTAAATCTTCTAACGTCCTCTCAACCATAGCTGCTGCAATAGCATCAACTATTTTCTGCTCTTCTTTTGGAAGTGGTGGAAGGTCCTTTAGCTTTTCCAGCTCTTTCTTTAGTGTTATATATTTCTTCATGTGAAGAGTCCGGAAACTCTACTACCATTTTAGCAATAAGTTCTTTTGGAGGTTTGTTAGATTTATCAAACCTAACCTGCCCATCGTCTAAGTCAATAAATACTTGCGAATAGTCTTTTTTTGATTGCTCCTTTGTTTTTTCACCAAAATACGCAACTCCAACACGCTTGCCATCTTTTTCTCCAATTTTAACGGCTAAGAAATACTTGTCGTCTTCGTCTCTTACCTTTACCTGTGTTGGAAGCTCATCTAGTGCCTGCTTAGTTACTTCCGACCTTTTCATAATTGCGTATTGTGTAATAACGAGATTTTCGAGCTGATATAAAGGTAATTTCAAATCAAATGTTTTTCCACAGTTATTGCAACTTACTTTACCTGTCCACTCATCATTATATTCGGGATAACCTGTTTCAGGATTTTCCTCATATGAACTGTCGGGGAATATAATATCTCCTTGGCAATTCAAACAATACGGTCCACTAACATGCTCTCTTGTCACATAATTTACATATTGATTTACAGTCCACCAAAAACCACTCGATTTATAGAATTTGCTTTGTCCTATCAGCATGAAGCTATTATACTACTTGGGGATATACTAAACTAAACGTTTAGTTTGTGATCCGGCCGGGGCTCGAACCCGGAACCAAAAGCTTAAAAGGCTTTTGCTCTACCATTGAGCTACCGGACCAACTTTTCTAGTGATACGGGCTCAATGGCAAGCAAAGCTTCTCAGTGAGCTACCGGACCAACTTATTCCAACAATAAAAAATCCAGAAACTGGAACGTTGAAATTGTATCAAATTGTAAGAGGGTAAATCAAACGTAAATTGAAGTTAGTGCCAGAATTTGCGCTCTCCTGTTAACACCATAACTATTCCAGCCTTATCAGCCGCTTCTATGGATAATTT
>CAZQIA010000133.1:0-2134 GCA_964593215.1 uncultured Gammaproteobacteria bacterium | reverse complement strand
AATTTAAAAAATGTATCTGTGGATTTTCCTCTGGGAAAACTTGTCTGCATAACTGGTGTTTCAGGGTCAGGAAAATCTACTCTCATAAATGATGTTTTGTATCACGCCCTGGCTGTTAAGAAAAACCCTTTTCATAAGGAAAAACCGGGGGATTTTAAAAATTTAACAGGAGACGACTTAATAAAACGTGTTTTTATGATTGATCAGTCTCCCATAGGAAGAACACCTAGGTCTAATCCCGCAACCTACACAGGAGCATTCACCCACATTAGAGATATTTTTGTGAATAGCAAAGAGGCAAGAATAAGAGGCTATACCCCGGGAAGATTCTCATTTAACGTAAAAGGAGGAAGGTGCGAAACGTGCGAAGGGGAGGGACAGTTAAAAATAGAAATGCAGTTTTTACCGGATGTTTTTATTCCTTGCGAGTCTTGTAATGGGAAACGCTACACGGCAGAAACTCTTGAAATAGAATTTGAAGGAAAAAATATTGCTGACGTCTTAGATATGAGCGTAGAGGAAGCTTTAACCTTTTTTTCTTTCCATGAAGGGCTTTCTACAAAGCTGTTAACTTTAAAAGAAGTTGGACTTTCCTATATTAGATTAGGTCAACCTGCGCCAACTCTGTCAGGAGGAGAGGCGCAAAGAATTAAGCTTGCTTCTGAGCTTTCAAAAAAAGGTGGAAACAGTTCTTTATATTTATTGGATGAACCTACCACAGGTCTTCATTTTGCAGATTTAGAAAAACTTATTGTGGTTTTACATAAATTAGTAGAGAAGGGAAATACGGTAATTGTTATAGAGCACAACCTTGATATTATTAAAAATTCAGATTATATAATAGATTTAGGTCCTGAGGGTGGGAAAAATGGAGGAGAAATTATTGCAACTGGTACTCCACATGAGGTTGCTAGAATTGCACATTCCTACACAGGACAATACCTCAAAAAAGAGTTGTGAAAAAAAGATTTGTTTTTCTAATTTTCCTTTGCGTCTTTTTACTAACACCCTTTAGTGCGCACTCGTCAGAAACTTCAGAAAATTTTCAAGTGGATTCAAAAACCGTGTATACCGTTTCAGACTCCGGGTCTACAAGAGTCTCCCAAACTATTGTTATAACCAACAAAAAGGAATTTACCTACTCACCCTCATACAGTCTTTCTTTACATGTGAAAACCATATCAGACATTTCTGTTTCAAATTCAAATGGTTCAATTCCTTATAAAGTGCAGGACTCTAAGAATGATAAAACTATATCAGTAGATTTTCCGGAAAAGATAATAGGAGTGGGTAAAAAAAATGAATTTACGATTGCTTTTAACAGCTCTGATTTTGCAAAAAATATAGGCTCAATTTGGGAATTTACCATTCCGGATTTATCCAAGCCTGAAGATTTTAACTCTTACGCCGTAACCGTTACTGTTCCTGAATCGTTTGGTGAGCCTACAATTTTAAAACCTGAAATTTCCAGAAGTAAAAATGGAACCTCATACACTTTTACAAAAAATGAGCTATCAAATGGAGGAGTTACTATTTATTTTGGCGACACCCAGGTATACCAATTTGACCTTTCATACCATCTGGATAATCACAATTTGTTTCCGGTCAGCACGGAAATTGCGCTGCCTCCTAAAACTTCTTATCAGGATGTTCTTATACAAAGCATAAATCCTAAACCTAAAAACGTATATTTTGATCCCGACGGGAATATACTTGCAACGTTTGTTTTACCGCCAAAAAGTTCAACCGTAGTAAAGGTTGACGCTCGTGTAAAAGTTAAGGGATTTCCTGTGGATGCTGTTTTAGATGATGCTCAATTTTCAAAATATACAACATCCCAAAAATACTGGGAAACAAACGATCCCGATATTGTAAAGATAGCAAAAGAGGCAAACACTCCTCAAAAAATTTATGACTATGTAGTAAAAACGCTTTCGTATAACTATGACAAAACCAGTAAGGAAAACACCAGGCTGGGCGCAAAAGCAGCTCTTACAAAACCTTATTTTGCGGTCTGCCTTGAGTTTACAGACCTCTTTATTTCTATTGCGCGTGCTGCAAACATCCCAGCACGTGCCGTAGAGGGTTACGCGTATACCCCTGATGACTCCACGCGTCCGCTGTCTCTATTTAA
>CAZQIA010000132.1:0-2143 GCA_964593215.1 uncultured Gammaproteobacteria bacterium | reverse complement strand
TTTTTTATCCATGTTAAGAATTTAGGAGTCTTACTGCTTCACTGTGAAGTACCCCATTTGTAATAAGAACTTCATCGTCTTGAATTGAGAGAGTACTCCCGTCTATTTTTGTTGCCTTGCCGCCAGCTTCTTCTGCTATAACTCGAGCTGCCAAACTATGAACTCCTGTAACCTGCGTTTCTATGTGAACATCTGATTTCCCACAAGCAAGGCTGCAAACAGAATAAGGGAATGAGCCAGGAATTTTTATGTAAAATCCAGCAATTTTTTCAAGAACAGAAAGAGGCTTTCTGGTATCATGTCCCTTTGCCGAAAAATGAGTGGTAATAATTGCGTCATTTAAGTTAGGGGTTTTAGAAACAGAAATCTTTTCATCGTCTAGATACGCTCCTGAGTTTTTTTCTGCCCAGTACAGTTCAGAAAAAGCCGGCAGACTACAAACTCCTATTAAAACTTCGTCTCCTTTCACCAGTGCAATAGAAAGACCAAAGTCGGAAAAACCTCTTATAAAATCGTTAGAACCACATAACGGATCTATGTACCATGAAAACTCACTGCCCTTGTCTTTCAAACCCAACTCTTCTCCTACTATACTGTACTTTGGAAATTTGTCTTCAAGTACATCTCTTATAACTTTTTCTGAGTCAAGATCTGCTTGGGATACTCTGTCAACTCTTCCTTTATTCGTAATTTTGTTTTCAATGTGTTTCTTATAGTAATCAAGTAGAATCTTAGTCGCCTGCTCTGCGGCGTGAAGAGCAGTTTTAAGCTCTTGTGATTGTTGAGGTTTCATTCTAGTGACCGGAGGAAGTATCTTTTACTCCATTCTTCTCTATAAAATTTTTAAGCTCGTCTCTTTTTTCCTCCATCTCCTCTTTACTAAATGATTCTACGTTTAAACGCAGTAATGGTTCAGTGTTTGAAGTTCGCATGGAAAATCTCCAGCTGGAATAAGAAACCGCTACACCATCCATATTTTCTAACTCCCCGTCTTTGTAAGCCTCTTTTGCTTTTTCTAAAACTTCTTTTGAATTCGTTAGTCTAAAGTTAAATTCTCCTGATTCAAATGATCTTCTGTATTCTTCTACTAATTCTGAAAGTGTTTTTCCCTCAGAAGTCATTTTTTTGAGAACGGTAAGAATGACAGGCATTTGGGACTCTGCATTTCCGGTTTCTCTGAAAAAGTAATGAGCTGAGGACTCTCCAGCAAACACTCCGCCGGTATCATGCAGCCCTTCAGTAATGTACGCGTGACCTACTCGTACTACATGCATTTTTCCACCGTTTTCTTCAATTATTTTTTTAGGAGTAAGAAGGTATCTAATATCCACTAAAATAGTATCTCCCGGGTAACGTTTTAAAAGGTCATCTGCAATAATAGAAGTAATAATTGTGGGCGGAACAATTTTTCCTTTTTCATCTATAAAAAAGAGTCTATCTCCGTCCCCGTCTGGTGCAAGACCTAAATCTGCCTGAACCTCTACAACTTTTTTTTGCAAATCTACTAACGTTTCAGGCTGCAGTGGATCAGGTTGATGAGCAGGAAACGTACCGTCAAATTCAAAGTTCATTTTCACTAAATCTGCCGGAATTTTTTCAAAAAGAGCACCCACATACTGCGCGCCCATAGCGTTTGCGGTATCAGCAACTATCTTATACCTCTTAACTTCTGGCCTGCCTACTATCTTGAGAGTATTTTCTACTTCATCTTCTAAAATTCCTGTCTTTTTTTCTACACTTCCCCCTTCCATCGGAGAATCAAATTTTCCAGAAATTGCCATGTCCTTAACATCCATAAGTCCTCCGGATTTTCCAATTTTAATAAGTCCCTGTGGACTATTTTTCACAATCTTCATCCCATTCCATTCTTTAGGATTATGTGAGGCAGTTATCTGAAAACCCGCTTCATAGCCATAATGAGATACCGCAAAGTAAAAAGTAGGGGTTGAAACCATTCCTATGTCTATAACGTGTGCCCCCATTAAGACAAGTGTTTCAATCGCCGTTTTTGTAAGAGACGGAGAAGATGTACGCATGTCAGTACCCACTACTACCGTAAGGCGTTCTCCTTCTTTTTTTCCACGTCTTAAAAAGGTATAAACAGCTTTTGTTATGGGCACTATGTTTTCTTCGTTATAGTCTG
>CAZQIA010000131.1:0-2193 GCA_964593215.1 uncultured Gammaproteobacteria bacterium | reverse complement strand
GATTATAACCCGTGGAAGAAGCCTTACGGTTACCAGATTTATTCCCAGGTTTATCTTCATTATTATTCTCATAACTCTTTCATATTCCTTAATTCAGTTTATTTACATTGTGAATGATATTATTCAGGGATTTTTCCTTAGAGTAGACAACAAGCTTATTTCAACTCATGACCTCATATTCATAGGATTTGACTACAAAACATTTATTGGATTAAAACGGGTGGGTGTTGAGTATGACGAATCTGCATTTATGTCTTTGCTTTTAGTAAGACTTACGGCAATCACCTATTATGTAATGACAGGAGTTTTGCTTGTGAGAAAGATAATCCTCTGGTTTTTTATTATTTTATCTCCAATTTTTCCGCTACTACTCTTCTTTAGACCGGTGAGAAATACCGGAAAGATTTGGATAGGAGAGTTTTTCAGATGGCTTTTATATGCGCCTTTATTTGCAATTTTCCTTCATGGATTGGTTGTTTTGTGGAGATCAGGAACTCCGGATAAACCAGGAATTCCGCTTGCATTTGATGTTATCTCCCCGGGGCATGTTCCGGGGGTTGAGGCGGATGTGGTGTATCCAACAGCCGTAAACATACTTATTGGAGGGCCAGGGCAGAGAATAGGTTTTTTTAACTCTGTTAATCTTCAGGACACATTTGCTCTTTATGTGGTTTCCCTTCTTATGCTATGGGTTGTAATTATCCTGCCGTTTATTTTACTTAAAATATTTCTCGATTACCTTAACTCAATTTCTTTTCAAGACAATGCAGTGCTTAAGAAAATTGCTGATAAGGGTGGACAATTTTTCCCAAGATTTTCCTCATCTCCTCCGCCGCCTGCTCCTGTTTCACCAGTTCCACCTCCTTCTGGGGTAGGGAGAGGAATGCAGATTCCATTCTCTGTTTCAAAAACAATTTCTGAAACTAGAAACATCTCTGAAACTAGAACTACTCAGAATATTACATCAATTCCGGAGAACGCAAAAATCCTGCAACTTGCAAATCTGACCATTCCTAAAATGAGGGATATTGCAAAATATGAAACCTCCATGATTTCTAAGGATACTACAAAATCCCACGAAGCAAACAGACTAAAGACATCTTTAAGCAGAATTTCTAATCCTAGTATTGTTGCGTTACCTTCAGAAAGGGATAGATACCAACAAGCAAGACAACAGCTTCTTTCCGAAAAACAGAAAGGAAATCCTCTTGCAAACTCAATTCTTTCAGCAGCTACTACTACTTCCCCTGGGGCAAAACCTCATGTAGTTCCTGGGCAAAAAGCCACATTTACCTCTGCAAATAATATGAATTTACCTACCGTAAATAAAGTTCAGAAGGTAAGTATTGAAGACTACGAAGAGGTTAGAAAAATGTGGCTTGATACCTACCAAAATGCGGCTCCGCCCCCAGATCTTTCAGGAAAAATTCCGTCAAAAGAAGAGTGGCTTAAATCTGACATAGATAAGATTAATCAGGCTATTACGCTACTTAATTCTGTTGACCCAACAAGAAACAAAGAGGGAATGGATATGGTTGCAAATATTCTGCCATTTCTTATGATTGGAGGGTTCTCAAGAACTGAAGTCGTAGCATATTTGAAAGCAAAATTAGAAGCGGCAAAATCGGCTTTAAGCGGTGACACATCTAAGAAAGAAGATGAGGATACACTTCTTGAGAGAAAAACTACTCATACAACGGCGGAGAAACATCTAACAGCTCAAGCTGAGGAAAAACCATTTGGAACAGAAGAGGATGGCAAAAGTAAAATTGAAGAGTTGAAAAGCGCGGGTATGTTTAAAGACAATGAGTAAAAGATTGCAAATCAAATGCGAGTATGACAATAATGTAAAAGAGCCTATTTATAACAGGTTTTTGTATTTGTGTAAAATTTAGATAAAAATGTTTGGAAATTTATTTAACTCTAACAAAGATCAGCAGGAAAATGGTCAAGAAGTTGTATCAAACTCCACAACCGTTTCTATGGGCGGATTTGACCCATTAGTTAGAACTACTAATATTACTGTTAACCCAAACAATGCCCAGATGCCGCAAGGATACTATCCTCAGATGCCCCCTCAGCAGTTTCAGCAAATGCCTCCATACCCTTCTATGGTAAACGGAATGATGTCTCCCCAGATGCCGCAAGCGCCGGAAGCTATGGGTGGGAACATGGAAGAAACAAACATGGATC
>CAZQIA010000130.1:0-2335 GCA_964593215.1 uncultured Gammaproteobacteria bacterium | reverse complement strand
TACTATTGATTAAATGCCCAAATAATCCCCAATTTAGTTGATTTAAATACGGAAAAAATAGGCAGATTTTTGATTGGCTCAAAAATAAAAATCGTAGATAAAATTCCGGAAGACTGTGACTATTTATGGATTCTACCCTATGCTTTTCTTGAATTCTTTTTAAAGAAGGAAACATCTTTCATAAAACGCGGAGGTAAATTTGTTGTTTCTACTCCTAAATTTAAAGTAATTTAGATATAATTTTATATAGATTATCTTACTTTGTATACAGTAGAACCATCTTCATCAAAAACTTTTATTAAGTAAGGTTTCTCATCCGGCTTGAAACCATATCTTAGCATTGTATCGTTGTTTCCTAAATAAATATATGTGATTCTATTTTTCTTTAGAAATGAAACTGCCTCATTTGTATTTTTATCTAACAGAAATTTGTTTGCGGCTGCAACTTTTTCGTCAAACTGCTTGGTTTGAGCTTTGTGTCCAAAAAATACTTTTCTTCCAGAAATTCCTGGCAAAATATTCCCGTAAAACCAGTTTGTAAGAATGATATCATTTGAACTCGTGTTATCTCGTATCCATCTCATCCCATGAAGTTCACCTACTAAAATATAATAGTAATATCCTGCCCTGCTGTCTGCATTTATTGTAGTTATGTCAGAACTGATACCGATTAACGTTCCAGGAATCATAGTGAGAGTAATCAGACACACCATAGTGTAAAACACAAAAATCTTTGCTTTTTTAATAGCAAATTTACTCAAGAATAACGCGGTAACAAGAATTCCTTCTGTACTGAGGATTGAAATTGGAATTGCAAGCCCCTCAGATAAGCGTCTTTGAAAAAATACAGGCGCATACAGGAGCACAAACCCGCAGCCTACCCAAGATGCAATAAGTATATCTTTCATACTCAAACGTCTTAAAAATATCTCTAAACCTATCATTCCAAACAGAAGTAAGAATCCAAATCCAGCAATGTATTCCATAGGTATTGGCGAATCGCTAATTGCCGCCCAGCTTCCTAAAGTAGGATTAAATATTGTTTCTACATATTGATATAAAAAAGTTACAGCCGTTGCTCCAGTCACCAGCATTATTACCCAAGCAATAATTTTTAAATAATTTCTGTTAACGGGAATCTTGTTCGATTTGCTTTTTATGAGTAACCATGCAGAAGCAACCCAAACTGTTAAAGTTACTATACATAAATCATATGGATGCTCTAAACCCAAATATACCAGTGTTAAAGCGAGAATTCCGAGAAAGATTTTAGAACGAATACCATTATTTACTCCATAATTCATGAAGAGTTTAATAACGCATAGAAAAGCTAGGATCATAAGGGCTTGAGATAATATAAAATGTGGAGCTTCTTGGAGTGAAAGGAACGTTACAGACTCAGGAATCCAAAGGTCTGATGCTTGGGGAAGTAGAAATTGAGTGAGATATCCTATTCCGGTTGCACTTAACGTTACAGAAAATGCTAAAAGACGTCTTTTAGGTGTGGAGAAGAAATTGGATATCAAAATATATAAAAGTATAAAAAATGGTATAGAAAAAAGAATTCTTCCTACATGATATGCAGTCACCGAGGACATTCCAAAAAGCGCCGCGATCCAACCCAAAAAAGTATAAGAAGGCCTAATGAGAGTTTGCGTTTGATGCTCTGTTGTGTAAAGGTTTTCAAAAAATAATCTTCCCTGACGTGCCTGCTCTATAAAAGAAACATATGTGTACATGTCCTGAGAGTTTATAACCCGGCGTTCTAAAAATACTAAACCAGATTTTGGGTTTGTAACGCCCATAAAAAGATAGAGGTTTGACAGAGAAACTATTATAAAAGCTATTAAGGAAGCCCACAGATACTCTTTTTTAATCATAGTTATCTTTTCCTTACTAAATATGCTCCATTCTCATCTACATATTCTGCAGTCCAAATCCCTAAATCTTTTGTCTTGCTAAGCTTTTCAAATAAAGGAGAACCCGTAGTTAAGATAAGCCAGTCAAAATCATACTTCTTAAATTGTGCATAGTCACCGTCATAATACATTTTTTGGTAAGTAAAAAATGGCTGAAAACCAGTTTTGTCGTTTTTCCAAAGATGCATTCTTCCGTCTATAAATAGTTTTACAGGCACACCCCGTCCAATCAAATACCCTCCCCAATCATAAAAGTTTAGACCTCTGCCTTTTGGAGGGTGTTTTTTAAGGTAGTTTACTAATTTTTCGGAACATCCTGAACCAAAATCACAGTAATCTTGGAATGTAAAATTGAGAAGATGGTAATTTGGAATCCTTCTAAAAATTCCTATCTCGAAAGATATCATAATAGCTAC
>CAZQIA010000129.1:0-2439 GCA_964593215.1 uncultured Gammaproteobacteria bacterium | reverse complement strand
TACTTTATTACGCAAAAATTATTTAAACAGAAATTTATTTCACTTACTTCCGCAATCTTCTATGCATTATCTCCGTGGAGCATATATTTTTCAAGAGCAGCTTATGAGGTCAATTTAGCGACCACATTTTTTCTCGTTGCTATTTATTGTTTTCTGGAAGCAGTAGAGAGAAAACAAGGAAAGAAATGGCTGCTTCTTGTTTCAGGCTTATTTTTTGGCTTGCCTCTTCTTACTTACCATTCCTATATAGTTTTTTCTCCTTTGTTTTTTATTTTTCTAGGTGTTTTCTTCTGGAATAAACTGGGCAAGCAATTCATTTACACCTTGATTCCATTTTTACTTTTCTTGATTCTATTTTTGCTATCTACAATTTCAGGTGGTGAGAGTAAAATTTCTACAACCTCAATTTTTACGAATAAGAATATTATCTACAATAGAGTAGAGAATTTTAAGAAAGATACACTGTCTAATCCGCCTTTTATTGATAAGATTCACACAAAGTATTTAGGTACTTCATATCAATTCCTTCAAAACTATGTAAACTCGTTTTCTCCTACGTTTTTATTCGACAGAGGTGGAGAAAAACTAGTACACAATTTAGATGGGTTTGGAAACATCTATTTAATTGATGCTCTATTTTTATTTGTGGGAATTGCAGGAATGTTCTTTAAAAGAGAGAAATACATTCCAGTAATTCTTGCCTGGCTCATACTAGCCCCAATTCCTTCATCTCTCACCTTAGATTCTCCTAATTCAACGCGGTTATTTAATATAATGCCGTTATTTATAATTACTTCTTCATATGGAGCGTGGACACTCCTTGGATTCTATAAAAGTACTTTAGGGAAAATTCTTTTAACTTGTGTGACTGGAGCATTTATTTTAAATGTAATTTTTTTCTTTGACCTTTATTTTATTCATTTTGGATACCACCGCGCTATATTTTGGCATTACGGATATAAAGAGGCTGTAATTTTATCCAGTCTTAATCCAAAAACTCCTGTAGTTATGAGAGGACCAGAGAATTTTCCATACATTTATTTTCTTTTTTATAATAGATATGATCCTGTACGTTTTAAGCAGGAGGTTCAGTATTACCCAACTACATCGGAAGGTTTCAAATATGTGAAAAGGTTCGGAAGGTTTTCCTTTGTAAATAAAATTCAAGATGTTCCTGAGGTTTCAGGCACTCTTTATATAGATGACCAAAATTTTAACCAAGAAGATATGTTTATAAAGCTGCCTAACGGAGACCCAGTGTTTAAGTATTATTTTGGGAAATCTAAAAGTTTATGATAAAAAAAATCTTAATCGCTGTTTTCTTGCTTGCATGCATATTAAGATTCTGGAATCTATCAGGAAACCCTCCGGCTCTTACATGGGATGAAGTTTCTTGGGGATACAATGCATACACTTTAGGACAAACGGGTAAAGATGAGTTTGGAAAATTTCTTCCAGTAACGTACCTAGAATCTTTTGGGGATTTTAAGCCTCCAGTGTATGCATACCTTTCTATTATTCCGGTTAAAATTTTTGGCTTGAATGAATTTGCAACAAGATTTGCTTCCGCTTTTTTTGGCTCCTTAACAGTTCTTCTTAGCTTCTTCTTGGTCAAAGAGCTTTTTTCCAGCTCAAGTAAGAGAAATCAAATTGGAATTTTTACCTGTTTCCTTTTGGCAATTTCTCCATGGCATATTCTTTTGTCACGTGCTGCATTCGAAGCAAATGTGGCAACTTTTTTTATTGTATTAGGCGTTTATTTATTTTTATTTTCAACAAGAGACAAAAAGTGCCTATATTATCTAGCCTTTTCACTTGTTTCTTTTGCAGCCGCGATGTACACGTTTAATACATCAAGAGTATTTATTCCAATATTTCTTCCTTTTCTTTTCTACTTCAGAAAAAAAAATCTTTTACAAAATATAAAAGTAAGTATTATGTGCATTTTACCGGCAGCTATTTTATGCATTCCTTTGTTTCTTTTCTTGCTAACACCGCAGGCAAAACTTAGATATCAAGAAGTTAATATTTTTTCAGATTCTCAAGTTATTGAACGGGTAAACACTGAAGTTGCAAATGATAATAATTCAGCTTTATCTAAAATAATTCATAACAGAAGATTTACCTACGGCGTGGAGTATGTAAAACATTATTTAGATAATTTAGATCCGTCTTTCTTATTTATTAAAGGAGACGGAAATCCCAAGTTTTCCATACAAGACGTGGGACAAATGTACATTTGGGAACTTCCTTTTTTAATTCTGGGAGGATTACTTTTGTTTAGGAAAAAAGAAGGAAGTTGGAAAATAATACCTGTGTGGTTGCTTTTGGGAATTGTTCCCGCGGCAACAGCCCGTGAAACACCTCATGCGTTAAGAATAGAAACGGTGATACCCATGATGCAAACTCGAAAGCAATATCTTTATGTGCAAATGTACC
>CAZQIA010000128.1:0-2471 GCA_964593215.1 uncultured Gammaproteobacteria bacterium | reverse complement strand
CAGATACATTTTTTAAATTATGGTGGGATACGTTCTGAATACTTAAATTTCCGGAAATGCCGGAATCTTTTTCTTTTTTAAATTTTATTTTTTTCTTTCCTGAAAGATATTTTCCTGTTAAAGATTTTTCGTCTTGTGAAATTTCTTGAGGTGTTCCCTCTGCAGTAACGTGTCCGCCATGCTCACCCGCACCAGGACCAATATCAAAAATGTAATCTGACTCCTGCATCATCTCTTTATCATGCTCTACCACAACAACGGTGTTTCCTAGCTCCCGTAGATTTTTAAGCGTAGTGATTAGTTTTGTATTGTCTCTAGGATGGAGGCCAATGGAAGGCTCATCCAAAACATACAGAACTCCTGACAAACCGCTTCCTATCTGGGAAGCAAGTCTAATCCTTTGAGCCTCTCCGCCTGCAAGAGAATTTGCAGATCTGGAGATGGTTAAATATGAAAGACCTACATTAAGTAAAAACTCAAGACGGGAAACTATTTCTTTTAAAATAATTTTTGCAATTTGACGCTCCCTTTCTGTAAAAATTTTATCCAAGCCCGTCATGAAATCAAATGACTCCTCAATGCTTAGGTTTGAAACTTCCACTATGGATTTTTTGTCAATTGTTACTGAAAGCGCTTCTTTTTTTAACCTGGCTCCATTACACTCCTCGCATGTTTTAGGAGTCATATATTTTTCAACCTCACGCTTTATAATTTCTGAATCCGTTTCGTTATATTTTGAAAGAAGGTAATTAACTACACCAGGATACGCTTCATAAATAGTAGTTTCCTCACCAAACCTATTTGTTCCTTTTACCCTATAAACTTTATCTCCTGTTCCAAACAGTAATAGTCTTTTTTGCGCTTCCGAAAATGTTTTTATTGCCTTATTGAGCTCAATATCGTTTTCTGATAATGCAGTTTTTATCGTTCTTGCAAACCATGTATCCTGTTCTCCTATGTTTGAATAAGCTAAAATTCCGCCTTCTAAAATACTTAACTCGGGTGCAAGCAAAAGTGACTCGTCAATTGCGTAAATAACACCCAGCCCATTACAGTTTGAGCACGCTCCAAACGGAGAATTAAAAGAAAAAAGCCTGGGCTCTACTTCTGAAATTGATGTTCCACAGTTTGGACAAGCAAATTTCTCAGAGTATGCTGTGTCAACCATTTCAGCAGGTTTTTCAGGAAATTCAAACCCTTTATCCTTAACCTCCGTTATGGTAACCTCCCTATTTCCTAATACTAACGCCTGCTCTAAAGAGTCAGAAAGTCTTCCTTTGTCAAAATTTTTATCTAATGTTATACGGTCAATTACTGCCTCGATGGTATGTTTGTTGGTTTTTATAAGCGAGTAATTCTCATCTAAATCAAATATTTTCCCATCAACTCTTACTCTTTGATGTCCGCGTTTTTTCAAGTCTTTAAATAAATCCGTATACTCACCTTTTCTTCCTTTTACAAGAGGTGCCAGAATCATAATTCTAATTGGCTTCATGCCTACAAATTTTAATATAATATCTTCCATTATTTTTTCCTTAGTGGTTCTGCTAATTTCTGTTCCGCAATTAGGACAATGAGGATGTCCTACACGGGCAAACAATAACCGCATATAGTCATAAATTTCTGTAACCGTTCCTACAGTAGAGCGTGGATTGTGGGAAGTAGATTTTTGGTCAATTGAGATTGCAGGAGATAAACCTTCTATAAAATCAACGTCAGGCTTTTTCATGATCCCTAAAAATTGCCTCGCGTAAGAAGAAAGAGACTCTACGTAACGTCTCTGACCCTCAGCGTAAATAGTGTCAAATGCAAGAGAGGATTTTCCACTACCAGACAATCCTGTAAACACCACCAACTTGTTTTTTGGAATTTCTAAATCTATATTTTTGAGATTATGCTCCCTTGCGCCTTTTACAATTATTTTGTCGATCATAATGATGATAAAGTTATTTGTTTAGCGTTCACAAAGTGAGTGCAATACTATACAAAGCAAGATATTTAAACTCACAACGTGAAGCGCAATATTCTCCGAAGCAGAATATTATAGACTAAACGAGGCGACGTATTCAACCCCCTTTGTTAAGAGTTGTAAAGTTTTTTAACGATGAAACACTCTTCTTTGGGTAAGGTTTTATAATCTCTTAAAATTCTCTCTGCATCATGCCTTTGAGACTCATGCATAAGCATAGCTTTTTCCTTTACATCCCAAATTTTAGAGACGTCTATAATTTTATCAACTTCAGAACGCTTGTAACCTTCTGGAAAGTGAATAAAGTAATTTTCCCGCTTTTTTGCCCTTTCTTTAGTTAAACAGTAGTACCAAACTTCATTTATAAAGGGTAGTTTTTTTACCACAAAAGTGGTAACCATAGAGATTGCTATATGATCTATATGTCCTGAAACTCCTTGCGGCTCATAAGTAATTACAAATTCGGGCTCTTGCTTTAATGCTGTATTATTCGCACTGTCCT
>CAZQIA010000127.1:0-2507 GCA_964593215.1 uncultured Gammaproteobacteria bacterium | reverse complement strand
GTGTGTGACGGCTCTTCCTACACGGCACAGACTTCTTTTACGTTTCCTTATACAAACACAAACGCACCGTCTGCATCAAGAAATGTAACGTTTTTAGTAACATCACAGGGACCGTGGTTTCAGGTAGACACAGGAGACGTACGCTTCCCGGATTTATCTAATAAAGTTCCCAGAGGACAGAAAGCGTCCGCTTCAGACAAATCACTTTTTGCATCATCAACCGGAAACGTAAATCTCTGGGCTGGAACATTTTCTCTTTCTCAAAACTGGCAGGTAAACCAGGAATACGCATACAACAGTGACTTTAAAAACGGCTTAGGCTCTATGTCTTACACATTCTATGTAAGCCGTGCACGTCAGCGCCAGTTATTAAAACCTAATAATATTTCAGGAGCTTCAGTTGACCTATCAACGCTTTCATCAGATATTTATCAAACTGACGGTAACCTTACCATAACAGCCTCAAGCGGAATTACAGGAGGAAAGCACATTGTGCTTCTTGTAAAAGGAAATGCAACTATAAATAGTCAAATTTCAGTCCCGGCAGGACAAAATAACCTTTTTGTTCTGGCAACAAAAGGAAACCTGACATTTGCCTCTACGGTGGGCACAGCATCGTTAAGTTCAACCGCTTCAAATGTAGATGGATACTACACAGCTGAGGGAAATATTATATTAAGTGGCGGAAATACGTGTCCCACATCAGATCTGAGACTAAACGTGGGAGGGGCGCTTATCGCAAACTCACTTCATCCTTTTGCAGCCAGTTCAGGATCAGGAGGTAAGGTTGTTAACAATAGAAATTTATGTTCTACTAACCTAACACAACCCGCATACTATGTGTCGCCCAGGGCTGACTTTTTATTCCAGCTTACAGACTTTTACAAAATTCCATACAAAACTGTGCAGGAAGTAGAACCATAGCACCCAGAAAACATGTAAAGCTTAAAAAGAAGTAGATTCTCACCCTCTTTTGTGATAAAATAATACCCATGTCACTCATGATCAGGTTTTCTAACAACGGAAGACGCGGAGAGCGTAAATATAAAATTGTGGTTTTAGAAAAAAGAGAGCGCAGAGAAGGACGTCCAGTAGAGGTCTTAGGATATTACGAAAAAAGAGCCGGAAATAGTGTGTTTAAGGAAGTTAACACGGAAAAAATTAACTACTGGAAGTCAAAAGGTGCACAGCTTTCTCCTAGCGTTAGAAAAATTTTAGAATAAAGGCTTCAGGCTTTGCCTTTGTCTTTTTTTTACTCTTTCATTTTGGAGATGGCAATTATATCTGAAGGGAACAAAGTTTCCTTCGCAAAAATAAGTTATTATGCAGGATTTACTCACATACATGCTTGAAGAGATTATAGAGGGGGAATTTAGCGTAACCGAAGAAGATAATGATGGGTTTATCACCTATAAAATTTCCGCTCCTCAGGATCAAATTGGAAGAATTATTGGAAAAAACGGAAAAACCATAAACGCTTTAAAAAACATTCTAAAAGTAAGAGCAGTTAAAGAAAACGTAAAGGTAGATATCCAAATAGCAGAATAAGCAAAGCTTGCGGTCCTCGTGCCGATAAGATGGGACTGCGGTCCTAAGAAACTATTAACTCTTCCCCATATGCACATCTCAGTTATCACACTTTTCCCGGAAATGTTTACCCCAGTTCTTAACAGCTCAATACTGGGAAGGGCTCAAAAAAAAGGAATTATTTCTTTTGAAATGGTTGATCTAAGACTTTTTGGGATTGGAGAACATAAAACAGTTGACGATAAACCATATGGCGGTGGAGCAGGGATGGTTTTAAGAGTAGATGTGGTACACAGCGCAATTCTTGAGGTTAAAAAAAATCATCCAGATTCCCTTGTAATTCTCATGGATCCTAAAGGAAATCCGTTTTCCCAAGAAGTTGCTGAAAATTTATCAAAAGAGAAGGAGATTGTACTTATCTGCGGTCATTATGAAGGATTTGACGAACGGATTAAAAATTTTATAGATACGGAAATTTCTATGGGAGACTTTGTCTTAACCGGTGGAGAAATTCCTGCAATGGCAATAATTGACGCTGTAGGAAGACTAATTCCAGGCGTATTGGGAAAAGATGAATCTCCAGTTAACGAATCTTTCTCTTTAACAGAAAAAGGGCGTATACTTGAGCATTCCCACTATACAAGACCTCAAGAATATGAAGGATTAACTGTTCCAAAAGTACTGCTGTCAGGAAATCACGCTGAAATTTTAAATGACAGGAAAAAACACGCTCTTTCTACTACTCAGAAAAAAAGGCCGGATTTGTTAAAAAAATAAAGTACGCTTACTTTTGGTCTATAAGCTTCTGCAGCTGTACCAGCTCATCCTTAGAAACAGGCTCAACTATTTTAGTTTTTAGATATTCGGGATCTATGGGCTTGTAATAAAAATTAATATCCATATTTCCTTCTCCAGATGCAAGCGTTGCCTTCACGCTGTTATTTAATGGAAACTGATTAACTAAATCCGTTGTGAAACTG
>CAZQIA010000126.1:0-2631 GCA_964593215.1 uncultured Gammaproteobacteria bacterium | reverse complement strand
GTAAAATTTCCTCCTGTTGCCTGAAAAGTGGGACTGCTTTCTCCTCCTATACTCAAGTTTCCAGTTGAATCCAAAGCAAGTAAAACATTGGTTTGTTTATCTGAAAGAGTGTTGGGAACGTATCCCGAAATATTTCCGGTACTTTCTGAATAGGGCATTCCTAACTGTTTTCTGGGTGAAAGCTCCTTTTCTGTATTTACAGTTACTCCTAAAAAAAGAGGAATATTTGTGTTAAAGAGATAATCAGGAATTTGATTGTTACTTCCGATCATGATGTTAACATCTCCCTTTTCTGTGGGTTTAACTTCCTGAACTTCTTGCCAAAGCAGCGCACTTCCACTAGATGTAGGTGTATCATAAAGTGATAATCTGATATGGGAAGATTCTGTTATGGGTTTATTATTCTTATCTAAGAGTTTACCCCTGAAAACAAATGTTCTACTCATGGTTGCATGATTTGTTAATGATTCCTGTGCAGTAGCACGTCCTATTGTGTTCTCATAAAGAAATATTGAAGCACCTACCGCGATAATTACCAAAACAGCAAAATGGACATAGTGTACAAGAGGAAAAGAATGATACTTTTTATACCATTCTGGCCTAGTGTGTCTTAGATGAAAAACAATTTTTTTATGTATAGGGTAGGAATCTATAGACATTTTGTGAGGAGCATAAAATTCTTTTGAAATATTTCTTGACGTAATGTTTCTTATTAGGGTATCTATATTTGTAGCTTTAATACTTGACTTAGAAGACTTTGCGATTTGTGCTAAATTTAATTTTACTGCCTCAGAAGAAATCACCTTTGCAAAATAGTCCTCAAGAGCAAAGTAAGGGTTTATTACTCTTTGCACAAGTCTTACAGGTGGTAAATTTGAAAGTTTTTTTGGCGCATCTTCTGGTACAACTAATTCCTGTAAGGAAACGGTTGAGTCAGCTTTTTCACGTGTAAGTTCTGGGATTACCTCTTCAGTTTGTGCTTCAGATTTTAAAAATTCAAGATAATTTCTGATACTAGACATCTTCCTGTTTATACTTGTGGGAGCAAGGTCAAGATTATTTTTTAGTCTTAAAATATATTCATCTAGAATGGATTCTGTAATTTCTGGAAAACCATTTTTAGTAGGTATTTTTTCTGCAACCAAGCTACACCATTTTGAGAAAGATTGAATATCATTGATATAATATTTTATAGTTAGATTACTTGAACCCTTCTTATATAGGTAGAGCTTGAAACTGTCTAATTTCCAAGGATTGTTAGGTTCTTCAGGTGTTGAATGTAGAAAAGGTGTTGTCTTTATAAATCCACTTTTTTCAAGAAAGTGTGAGAAAGACCTAAGACTTGATAGATGTCTTTTTACGGAAGTAAAAGAGTACGGGTTTTGTTCTCCCTCTTTAGGCAAAAGAGAGGAGTAGTAAGAATCAATTACAGCCTTCTTAAAAAGCGAATCAGAAAATAGAATATTATTTTCACGTTCTCCCCACTCTATGAAATTATTTACGTCTGAAACGTAATTTTTAATAGTTATTTTTGAATGAGTAGGGGATAAAAACCTTCTATAAGCTTCTATTGCCTGTTCTTTGTTCATGTTATAAATTCATTTTTTGTGAAAAACACTAAATTACCGAATTTTAAAAACAGCTTTGAAATTATACAAATTATACGAATTATACTGTCTTAATAAGCGTAATACAGTTAAAAAGATCCTGTCAATTAGAGAAACAAAAATGTGATCTATTTCTATATGGTTAAGTTTGACCAAAATGAGGCGATGTAACAATTGTGAAAAATAGTATTTAAAGCTAACGGGGGATTTTTTTCACGTTTTAAAAAGTTTAATCCTATACATTCAAATAAGTATATCAAAAGACATAAAACTATTCTTTGAAGTTAAGCTTTTTGATTACTTTGTATAAAACGCTTAAAACAGTAAAGAATAACAGTGTTAAAATTATTAGTAGTAGAATTGGCGCTCCAAAAGAATGAGTTTTTTCAATTAGTAAAAATGAATCGTCAAGCTTAACTGAAGCTTCAGCTGTATAGTATCCAAGGGCGAGTTTATGATTCCATACTAGTGCTTCTTTTTGATTCTTAACTTTTGCGTACAAATTTTGAGAAGAGTTAGAAAGAATAGTAGTGGGGTAAAGTTCTATCTGGGATACCTTTTTCCCTAAAAAATCGTAGATGGAAATATTTCCGGTTGCAGTTACAAAGTTATCTGAAGAGTTTTTTACATTAAGATAAAGTTGGGTGCTATCGTTCATAATTACCGAATTCATTTTGAATTGATTTATCATACCAAACGTATTTTTTTTATTGACTGTTATCAAATAATTAGTACCTATGCTAGGAATAATAAATATACTTGAATTATCAATTGTTTTATTAATATTTACAGGCGTGAAAAAGACCGTGAAATAAAAATCTTTCTCTTCTGGCGGACTATCAAACTGAATGCTAATAGGCTTGTACTGTTTTGGAAATGCGGTAATTACTTTCGCCTCGTTTTCTCCATCAAAAGTCTTAATTGTTGCTAGGAAGTTTGAAATATATAAAGGGGTACTTTTTTCAGTGTAGTATATGATTGTAGTTTACTTTTTTATCATCAGTGTTATCATAAACATATCCGT
>CAZQIA010000125.1:0-2669 GCA_964593215.1 uncultured Gammaproteobacteria bacterium | reverse complement strand
TCTTCACCTATTTTGCCATAGGAACTGTTCATGAGTAGATATAGTATCTAAAATATGGGATGAAACTATCAAGAGGGGAATTATTTACCTTTTTTAAGGGATTTTCTTTTTTGTTTCTTAGATTCTTTTTTCTCTACTAAAACCTCTATTTTAGCAATAGTAGGGGAAGCTACAGGGAAAATGCGCTCAACCATTACTCCTTCAAGCGCAGTTTGCACAGTAATCATCTTATTATGTCCAAACCCCTTAATTTTAATAAGTTTACCTTGAAAAGGCACTAAGCGCTCTTTTTTCCCTTCAGAGATTTTTTGGATGACTTTTACAAAAACGCCTTCCTTTAAGACTTGTTCTTCCATAAAGAAGTATTATACATGAACTGAGGCTTATTTTTCAACAGCTGTTGCGGATTTCAAAAATTCCACAAAGATGGGGTGCGGATCCATAGGCCGGTTTTTTAGAACCAGAGGCGAAGCCGAGGATCGCAAGAGCAGGTAAGATCATAACTTACTTCAAGGTGGTAGACCTTAGAAACTCAACAAAGATAGGATGTGGATCCATAGGCCTGCTCTTATATTCAGGATGTCCCTGCGTTCCCATGAAAAACGGGTGAGCTTCTTTGGGCAGTTCTATAATCTCTACTAAATCCTCCGCAACAGACCTTGCAGAAATGACTAGCCCTGCCTCTTCAAAATCATGCGCGTATGAGCTATTAAATTCATATCTATGCCTATGGCGTTCTGATGTTAAGCCGTCTTTTCCGTTTATAAACTTTTTTGCGTTTTTATATATTTCATATGCACGCGTCCCTTTTTTAACCATAGCCTCCCATCCTCCCAATCTCATAGTTCCCCCATACGCGCGTTTTTCTAAGAGTTTTTTCTGAGAATCTATTATATGGATCACAGGATGACTTGTATTTCCATCATTTTCAGTAGTATTTGCATCTTTCCATCCTAAAACTTCACGTGCATAAGAGATAACCGCCAACTGCATACCATAACAAAGCCCTAGGTAAGGAATTTTTTCTTTGAGGGCATAAGATGCAGCAGAAATCATTCCTTCTGCTCCGCGCTCTCCCCAACCAATAGGCACTATAATCCCATCAGGCCTGCCTATTATTTCCGCGCCTTTTTTCTCGACTTCCTGTGCGTCTACCCACCTGGTTTTTACCTCAACTCCAACCCCCCAGGATGCATGATCTATAGCGTCAAAAAGCGCTGCGTATGAATCCCGCAGTTGATAATCCCCTGTTCCAAAATACTTTCCAACAATAGCAATCTCTACATTTTTTTCTTTTTTAGATTTTACACTATGTATTATTTTCTCCCAGGATGAAAGATTTGGAGACTTAACTTTTAGCCCCAATTTTTCGAATATCCTTTTCTCTATCCCCTGCTTATGAAGCGTGAGTGGTATTTCATAAACTGATTCTACATCAGGGTTACTTATTATGTCCTCTGGATGCATGTTGCAAAACAAAGCAAACCTATCCCTTCTTCTTTGATCTAGATATTTTTCAGACCTAGCAACAATAATATCAGGCTGGATCCCCATTCCGTTTAAAGTTCTTACTGAAAGTTGAGTGGGTTTTGTTTTTGGCTCTCCTAAATGCCCAGGAGTAGGCATATAAGAAACGTGAACGTGAATTACATCTCCGGGATTTCTTAATGTCATAATACGAGAAGCTTCGTAATACAAAATGTTTTGATACTCTCCCGCAGTCCCTCCTAACTCAACTACCACAATGTCTGCATCTTTTTTTTGTGCAAGGGAAGTCATTCGTGCGGTAATCTCATCTGTTATGTGCGGAATTGCCTCAACGTCTTCTCCGTTATATTCAAATCTTCTTTCCCTATCAATAACTGTTTGATAAATTCTTCCTATGGTCACAAAATTATCTCTGCCCATGTCTTCATTCAGAAACTTTTCATATGAACCTATGTCCATATCTCCTTCAGTTCCGTCTTCGCAAAGAAATGGATCCCCGTGTTCTATAGGATTTATGGTACCTGCATCCAAATTAAGATAGTTTTCAAACTTTATGGGAGCCACTTTATAGCCTGCGGATTTGAGAAGAAATGAAATGGAAGATGCTGTAAGACCTTTTCCGATGCCTGAAATGACTCCTCCGGAGACAAAAATGAATTTTGTTTTCTTAATTGATGAATTCTTGAGCGGCACGATTTATGATATCAAATAAAGCTTTTCTAGTCAAGAAACTAATAATTATGAGCCTATTTTCTTTTGCTCACTTGCCTGTTCTTCAGCTGAAGCTATCATTTTAAGTGTCTGCATCTTGTCTTTTTTATCTGCGCTTTTTATATATTCGTTAAGCATCTGGTTGTTTTTCAAAAGAACATTTTCCCCTGATGTGTGCTCTTTACTCTGAAACCTCATGTTTTCACCAAAACGGGAAGCTTTAAAGAGAAGAAAGCCACCCAACCCAAAGAGTATGAGGGCAATGAGAATAAAAAAGGGAATCTGGTCATTTCCTAATTGCTGAAATCCAAATACACTCGTAGTAATTCCACCTATAAGTGAGGATATCCCTATAAATAATTGTGTGAGAAAAATAACCACTGAATTAGAATATATGAAAAGAACTTACTTTGCAAAGAATTTTATGAGCGAGGTACGAGAATTGAACTCGCTTCTCTACCTTGGGAAGG
>CAZQIA010000124.1:0-2746 GCA_964593215.1 uncultured Gammaproteobacteria bacterium | reverse complement strand
TGCCCAGAGCCAGTAAATCCTCTTCCTTAAACCTCTCTGAGAATTCCTTAGCCATGTATGGCGTGTCTTGTGCCCCGATCAGAAAGCTGAGCATGGTCGCGGCATTCCCGAAGATCGCTGCACGTACGTCTTCTGGGATCTGGGCAATGTACTGATTAGCCAAGATCAGATTAAGCCTGTACTTTCTGGCCTCAGAAAGGATTTTGATAAACGAGCTCGTGGCAAAATTCTGAAACTCATCTACATACAAGAAAAAATCCCTCCTTTCGTCTTCTTTCATAAAGGCTCTGTTCATTGCTGCAAGCTGTATCTGGGTAATAATCATAGCCCCCAGAAGTGCTGCATTATCCTCCCCCAGTTTTCCTTGAGATAAATTAAGGATAAGAATTTTTCCTTCATCCATAATCTCCTGAAGATTAATGCTTGAGGTAGGACTTCCTATAATGTTTCTTACCATTTTAGAGGAAACAAACTGTCCAATTTTATTTTGAATTGGCATAACAGCTTCCGTTCTTAGTTTGTCTGACATTTTTTCAAACTCAGCTTCCCAGAAATTTTTTAACACCGGGTCGGAGATCTTTGAAACAATTTTTGCTCTATAAGAATCATCTGACAAAATCTTTAGCGCATCTAAAAGAGTCCCCTGTTCTGTGTCTAAAAGGGTTAAGATAACATTTCTCAAAATATACTCAAGTCTTGGCCCCCAGGACTCTCCGTAGATTTTGTGAAAAATTGAAACAATTCCGGAAGAAATTAAATCTTTATGTTGTTTATTGTGAACTTCTAAAACATTTAAATTAAAAGGTCTTTCGTGATCAAAAGGCTCTAAGTACACCACGTCATTCATTCGTCTTTTGGGAATGTAATCTAAAATTATTTCTGACAAATCCCCATGAGGATCAATGATTCCAATTCCCCTGCCTTTTCTAATATCATCAATTGCCATATTTGCAATTAAGGTAGATTTCCCACTCCCTGTCTTTCCTATTGCGTAAATGTGTTTGCGTCTGTCTGTATCTTTTATTCCAAAAATGGTCTCTTTATTTTTAAACTCAGTTTTTGCAAAAAAATTAATCTGCTGCTTTTCTTCTTCATTTAAATTTGTAATAACGGGAAGATTTTCAGGCGGTTCACCCAAAAGAGTTTTTCCCCATGAAACATTTTTTATTCCGGAAAGTAACAATCCCGGCGGATGCCAAAGTGTTGCCAGTTCCTGCGCATTTAAAACTTGGTTTCTTTTCTCAAACAGTCCGGTAGATCTAGTTTTTATTCTGGTAAGTAAAAGTTTTTTTCTAATTCTGGTTTTTTTTAATACAAACTGATTTCCTTCTCCTTGTGAAAATGTCCCAAAAATTCCAGCTAAATTATGAAGTTCGTGCTTTGCTTTATCTGCTGCGTGCGCACCCACAATAAGTCTTACCACCGCTTTTCCTCCTACAAATGAAGCCTTTTGCATCATGAGAAGTTTTTGAGGATTCTGAGCGTAGCGTGTTTTATCATTTGGATCTGTTGCAGAGCCGGGACTATCTACTACCATATGTCCTGCCATCTCAACTGCTTTGTGCTGCCAGTCAGAAAGAGCCGGTGTAACTAAAATTTGAACTGCCATTTGAGTATTTTCATCTTGTTTTCCCAAAAATCCTAAAAGTCCTGCAAGAGGATCTACGTCTTCAAAATCCGCATATGTTTTTATGGGAAGGTATGAATAAGAGTCTAACGCAACTTGTGCGTATGATACGTGCTTTGCTTTTAAAATTTCTGTCATGGGGTCTGTGGTCTTTGTAATATTAGACTTAGGAAAAGATGAGGAAATCAGACTTGAAACAACCGTTTCCTTATCTTCTGGCGCTGTGACATATAAAGAAACGGTCTGGTTTATAAGAAAAATCTCAAAAGCAAATGTGGCAGGATGAATGTAAGTACGTTTCCAAAGCGGTACGTGTGAATGCGGCAAAATTCCTGCAAAGATCTGAGTGGCAGCCTGAATTGGCGTCTCATCATCTTTAGGATTTCTCACCATCAAGTGAACAAATTTACTCATATTAAAATTATACTGAAAAAGAAGCAATTTGCAAAAGAAAACGGCCTCCGCAGGGTCAATGCCCCTAGAGGTCCGCTTTCTTTCACAAAAATCCTATTTGGAAAACTCCTATTAAGGATTTAATGTATTAGAACCACCCGTCACTTCAACTCCTACCTCTGAAGTTGCTCCTCCAGAAGTAACAGAGACTGAACCTCCGCCAGTGTTTCCTTTTGCTTTATTCTTACCTGTCTTTGCTTTTGATCCAACTGTTGTTCCAACAGTTAAAACTCCAGCTTGACCGACTACTAAAGTATTAGAATTAGTATTCTTTACTTTATTTTTAGAATCTTTACCATTTCCGGTAATAGATACTGATGGATTTACAGGGTCACATCCACAAGGAGTAACTGTAGCAGTATTATCTCCACCTGTTACTTTAACCCCAACGGTGGAAGATGCATCACCAGATGTTACGGTCACATCTCCGCCAGTATTTCCATTAGCTTTGTTTCCACCAGTGTTTGCTGATGAATTAACCACAGTGGATACTGTCATTACGTTAGACTGTGAAACTGATGTGGTGTTAGAGTTTGACAAAGTTACAGTGTTATGTGAATCTTCTCCGTTTCCGGAAATAGTCACATCTGCTGCAAATGCCATAGGTGCTACAACCGCGCCAAGAAATGCTGCTGTTGCTAACCCTGTTGCAAATTTTTGTTTAAT
>CAZQIA010000123.1:0-2845 GCA_964593215.1 uncultured Gammaproteobacteria bacterium | reverse complement strand
CGGACTTCCATCAGAGCACTCTAAAGATGAACAGATAGAAAAAGGAAAAGCATTGCAGTCTGCACGCGGGTGGGGTCCTTGGAGAAACTGCGCAGTTAAGATAGGTGTTTTGTAATCCTCATGAAGTTTAAACCAGGATTTACCTCTTATGTTTTGTTAATTATTACCATTATAGCAACAGCTTTTGTTTTTAATCCGTTTCATACCTCTCAGCATGAATTTGAGAAAACTTTATCTTTGTTTAAAACTTCTCCAACGCCTGCACAATCAAGCGAAGAAGTAGTTATCTCAAGAGTCATAGATGGAGATACGGTAACAGACGCCAGAGGTTTGAACATAAGATTATTAGGAATAAATGCGCCTGAAAAAAACCAGCCTAATTTTACACTTGCAAAACAAACACTTGAAAATCTTGTTCTTAACAAAAAACTGAAGCTTTTACTAGATGTAGAGAAATTTGATCAATACGGAAGAGTTTTGGGGTATTTGTATGATGGAAATGTATTTATAAATTCTGAGCTTCTAAAAAAGGGAGTAGCGGTCTTGGAGACAGTTCCGCCTAATGTTTCTCACTCGGAAGAATTTATATCAGCTCAGACTCAAGCTCGCAAAGATTGTGTTGGTATGTGGAAGGATCTGTGTAATTCTTCAGCTTGTATTCAGATTTCTTCCATACACTCAGAAACTAACGGAAAATTAAACAACCAGTACGTAGCGTTTAAAAATACTTGTAATTCATCACACAATTTGTCAGGGTACTTAGTAAAAGACAGTAGTGCAAGTAATTCTTACACCTTTAAAAGTGTAAACATTGGGGGAAAATCTGATATTAAACTTTTTTCCGGATGCGGTACTGATTCAGCAAATTCTCTCTACTGGCAATGTCCGGAACGCTCAAACGGAGTATGGAATAAGGCAGGTGACCATGCATTCTTATATGATAATACTGGAAAACTTATCTCAGATCTGTCATACTAAAAAAAACTATATGACCATGCAACTTGAGCTTGCTTATCATATATTTAAAATTTCAAATATAAAGTAAATATTGAGTGATTTTAACTATCAGATATTGACAATTAGCAAATGTGGTGTTAAACTGCTAATACAAAATGGATAACACAAATAAAGAAAAATTAATCCCCGTTATCCCGATAAGAGACGGAATTGTTTTCCCTCACACTGAAAGTATACTTACTTTTGGAAGACCTAAGAGTCTGGCTGCTTTAGAGTCTGCGTTTGCAGGGGAACGAATAGTCTGCTTTGCGCTTCAAAAAAACCCCAGACAGAATGATCCGGAAACTTCAGATTTATACTCATTAGGTACTATTTCCCACATAGAAAAAATGATTAGGGCAGAAGGGGAGTTGAATGCATTAGTCCGCGGTTTTTCAAGAGCAAAAATCCTATCCTATGAAGAAAAAGAAGGATACTTTTTAGCACGTGTTGAAGAAATTGAGGAAGAGGCAATTGAAACGCCTGAGATAAAAGCGTTATCTAACCACCTTATTGCTGATTTTAAACGCGCCTTAGGTTTAGGAAAACAGGCTGATTTTCTCGTATTTATGAATATTATGTCCCAAATTACCCCTTCAGAGCTAGCTGATCAAATAGCTTCTACGCTGGACATAAAAGGGTCTGAGAGACAGGAAATATTAGAGACTATTGATGTTAAAAAAAGACTTGAGAAAGTTTCTGAGTTTTTAGCACGGGAAGTAAAGGTGTTAGAGCTTGAAAAAAAGATTTCCAATAAAACACAGGAACAGTTTGAGAAAAGCGCAAAAGAGGCAATTTTACGTGAAAGACTCAAGACAATCCAGAAAGAACTAGACGACACTGATGATACGGGAGAATTTAAAGAGCTAGCAGATAAAATAAAAACTGCAGGAATGCCTAAAGAAGTAGAAGAAAAGGCCAGAAAAGAGCTTAAAAAACTTCAGCAAACTACTCCCTATAACCCAGAAGCAGGATACATCAGAAACTATCTGGAAACATTAGTGGGACTTCCTTGGGGAAAGAAAAGTAAGACTTCAATTGACCTTAAAGAAGCAGAGAAAATTCTAGAAGAAGAGCATTATGGTCTTAAGAAAGCAAAAGAGCGCGTAGTAGAGTATCTGGCGGTTCACAAGCTTTCTGGAAAAATGAGAGGACCTATTTTATGTTTCTCAGGACCTCCGGGGGTTGGTAAAACTTCCATTGGAAAGTCTATTGCAAAAGCACTTGGCCGTAAATTTGTAAAAGTGTCTCTGGGAGGAATTAGAGATGAAGCAGAAATTAGAGGGCACAGAAGAACCTATGTAGGCGCACTCCCTGGAAGAATTATTCAGGGAATTAAAGACGCAGGAACTAAAAATCCAGTGTTTATGCTGGATGAAATAGATAAAGTAGGTGCAGATTACCGCGGAGACCCTTCAGCAGCTTTACTTGAAGCGCTAGACCCTGAACAGAATAATGCATTTTCAGACCACTATCTGGACGTTCCATTTGATCTGTCAGATGTTATGTTTATTGCAACCGCAAATGTTTTAGATACTATTCCGCCAGCACTGCGTGACAGGCTTGAAATAATTAACTTTTCTGGGTACACAGAGCTTGAGAAGTTTAAGATTGCACATGAGTTTTTAGTAAAAAAATTACTTTCTTCTCACGGTCTTAAAGAAGATCAAGTGGATTTTAAAGAAGAGTCTATTAAGTATGTAATAAGGCGTTACACTAGGGAAGCGGGAGTAAGAAGTCTGGAAAGAGAACTTTCTGCGATTTTAAGAAAAGTAGCAAAAATGGTAGCTGAGGGTAAAAGCGACAAAACAGAGATTGATGCAAAGCTAGTAGTGAAACTCTTGGGTCC
>CAZQIA010000122.1:0-2942 GCA_964593215.1 uncultured Gammaproteobacteria bacterium | reverse complement strand
CAGTAATTACTCATATGAAAAAATCAAAGAATATCATTCATGTAGAACCATTGGGAAGTTTAAGACGCATGGTTTCAACAGTTGGAGATATAGATCTTGCAGTTACCTCTCATAATCCAGAGGCGGTAATAGAGCATTTCGTAGATTTTCCGGCAAAAGAGCGCGTTATAGAAAAAGGGCCTACAACAGCTTCTCTTCTCATTGGGGGCGGAAAGCATGTAGATCTTTTAGTTTTACCGCCTTCCCAATGGGGATCACTTCTTCAGCACTTTACGGGAAGCAAACACCACAACGTTGCCTTAAGAGAATACGCGCTGAAAAAAAAGCTCTCACTTTCTGAAAGGGGTATAAAATTAGGAGACAAAAACGGAAAACTTATTGAGTTTGACTCTGAAGAAAAGTTTTATAACTACTTAGGAATGGACTGGATTCCTCCAGAACTCAGAGAAAATCAGGGAGAAATTGAGGCTTCACTTAGCCACACTCTTCCTAAGCTGATAGAAACACCAGACATTAAGGGTGATTTTCATATTCACTCAAATTACCCATTAGACTCAAGTCACGATTACGGGAACGCCACCATGGAGGAAATGGTTAAAAAAGCTATAGAGTTAGGGTATGAATATTTAGGTTTTTCTGAACACAACCCGAGCGTTATGAATCATTCTTCTTCTGAGATGTATGACATTTTGGCTAAACGAAAAGAAAAAATTGAAAAACTAAAGTTAACGTACAAAAATAATATTCGAATAATTAATTTACTTGAAGTAGATATTTTGGCCTCGGGAAAACTTGCCATAGATGAAAAATCTCAAGAACTTATTGACGCTGCAATTGTTTCCATACACAGTACTTTTAACACCCCAAAAGAAAAAATGATGGATAGAATTTTAACCGGGCTTTCATACCCTAAAGCAAAAATTCTTGCGCACCCCACCGGAAGACTCTTGAATGAACGTGCAGGTTATGAGCTTGACTTTGAAAAACTCTTTACATTCTGTAAAGAGAATAAAAAAGCTCTAGAAATAAATGCGTGGCCGGAACGACTAGATCTACCTGATACTCTTGTAAAAAATGCAAAAGAAAAAGGTGTAAAGTTTGCAATTAACACTGACAGTCATGCAATTTCTCATATGGATAATATGAGATTCGGAGTAGCTGTTGCAAGACGCGGATGGTGCACAAAAGAAGACGTTATAAATTCATGGAGTTTTGAAAAACTTTCTGACTTTCTTTTTCCTTGACTTAAACATAAAGTTGTGGGAAAATGAATTATGGGTGTATACGTAGGACTAATCATCTTTGTAGTACTTGCAGGAGCCCTCTACCTCTGGCTTACTTATAACTCTCTTGTAGTTTTGAGAGAAAGAATTAAAGAAGCACTCTCTTCTATTGACGTTCAACTTAAAAGACGCGCTGACCTTATTCCAAATCTAGTGGAAACAGTAAAAGGATATGAAAAACATGAAAAAGAAGTTTTTGAAAATGTCACAAAAGCAAGAAGCGCACTTGTAGGTGCAGGGAACTTAAAAGAAAAAGCACAAGCTGAAAATATGCTTACGGGCGCGCTCAAGTCCCTTTTTGCGGTAGCTGAAGCATATCCAGAGCTAAAGGCTTCCGACAATTTTAAGGAATTGCAAGAAGAATTAACAGACACTGAAAACAAAATTTCTTATTCAAGACAGTTTTATAATTCGAATGTTTTAGAATATAATTCTAAAATTAAAACATTTCCTGCATCAATCATAGCTACCCGTTTTAACTTTAAAGAAGAAGAGTTCTTTGAAGCAGAAAATGAAGAAAAGAAAAAAGTTGAGGTAAAATTCTAACTCCGTATTTATTCTTTCCTACTAACACATGACAATCTATAGCGCTATCGGATCTAATAAACGTAAAACCATTCTCATAATGGTTGTTTTTATTTTGTTCTTCTTTATGGTTTCATATGTACTAGGCAAGGCTTTAGGTTACGGCGTATCATTTGCAGGAGTTATGCTTGTCATTTCTGGACTCATGTCTTTTGGATCTTATTACTATTCAGATAAACTAGTTATTGCAAGCAGCGGCGCAAAACCAGCAGATAAAAAAACATATAGAGATTTATATACGGCAGTTGAGGATATGGCAATTGCCTCTGGGAACCCTGCACCAAAAGTGTATGTTGTAGAAGACCCAGCCCCCAATGCGTTTGCTACAGGAAGAGATCCAAAACACGCAGCCGTAGTTGCAACAACAGGACTTTTACAGATTCTTTCAAAATCTGAACTTGAAGGCGTTATTGGACACGAAATGTCTCATGTTAAAAATTACGACACCAGGCTTATGGGAGTTGTTGCAATTTTAGTAGGATCCTTAGTTATTCTGTCTGACGTTTTTACCAGAATGATGTGGTGGGGCGGATTTAGAGGTAGAGATGATGATAGGGGGTCCAATAACGGCATATTCATGCTTATTGCGTTGGTTTTGGCTATTCTAGCACCGATAGCTGCAACTCTTATTCAATTTTCAATCTCAAGAAAACGTGAATTTTTAGCAGACGCTGACGGCGCACTTTTAACTCGTTACCCTGAGGGACTAGCATCAGCTCTTGAAAAGATTGCCGCAAATCCCAGGGTTGTACGCCACGCATCAAACGCGACAGCACATCTGTATATAGAAAATCCTTTTAAAGCAGATTCGGGTAAAAAGACCTCATGGTTAGTAAATCTATTCTCCACCCATCCCCCTATTGAAGAACGAGTCAAGATTCTAAGGTCAATGTGATTTTAAGTTTATTTTTTCCCAAAACTTAAAATCACCCTGAACTCCAAGCGAAGGGTTACCTCTGATATAATTATAATATGAGATCCTCAATTCTTGCTGGAAAAACAGTTATTCAAGTTTCAAAGTTTAGAAACAGGTCAGGGTCAACATGGCCAGGACACATTGCTTTAAAAATTGAT
>CAZQIA010000121.1:0-2945 GCA_964593215.1 uncultured Gammaproteobacteria bacterium | reverse complement strand
CAGCTTTCTTCCATTCCTTTTGTGATTAAATCTATATAGTCTTTCTTCACTATATTCTCCCTAATTTTCTTAACGTCATTTTTTAAAATATGAGGTCTATAAAGTGTTCCTCCATTTGCAAAAACGGTTGTCCAAAAATTTACCTGAAGAGGTGTTGTAAGAAGGTACCCCTGCCCAATTCCATAATTATAGGTGTCTCCGGTATACCACTGCTCATCTAGAGTTTTTTGTTTCCATTCTTCTGTAGGAACTGTACCCTGAACTTCTCCGGGAAGATCAATTCCTAAAAGATTTCCCGCACCTAAACGCCTAGCCCAATTACTAATGGTGTCAACCCCGGTTTTATCCGCAGCGTGATAAAAAAAGATATCATTGGAACGTTTGATAGCCTTTACCACATCAACACTCCCCTCTTTTCCCCCATACTGAAGGTAATACCAATTTCCAAATGAAAACTCTCCGACTTTTAAAACTCCTGTGTCTTCGTATTCTGTATCTTTATTAATTGCTCCGGTTGACAAAGCGGCAGCCGCTGTAACTAGTTTGAAGGTAGAACCGGGAGGATAGGTGCCTCCAATTGACCTATCCAATAATGGTTGATTTTCAGAGTCGCTGAGAATACTTTCCACATTTGAATAATCTCCTTCTGCTTCGTAGTCTTTTGGATGGGTAAATACATTTGCGTCAAAGGTGGGCTTTGAGTAAAGCGCAATAATTCCTCCATCTCTTGGATCAGATACCACTACTGCTCCTTTAGGAATTTTCTCCAATGCTTTTGCAACTGCTTTTTGGATATCCACATCGAGTGTAGTCTGCAAATTTTCTCCAGGAACTTCATCCATTTTCCCTAAAAACCTCATGTTCTTTCCTGCAGCATTTACTTCATATAATTGAATACCGTTCTTCCCGTGTAGAAATTTTTCATATTCTTTTTCAATTCCCATTTTTCCTACAAAATCCGAAATTACGTATCCTTTATAATCCGGCTGATTTATCTCATCTTCAGAAATTTGTCCTGTGTAACCTAAAACGTGCGCAAAAACTGATTTGTAAAGATAATCTCTTGCAATCGTTGCGGTTACGTTTTTTCCTTGATTGAGAGTTTTTAACGCTTCATCTTTTGTGATGATTGACGCTTTTCCATTCTCTACTATTTCAAAAACAGGGGCGTTTCTTACCAGCGGTTTATTATTCCTGTCAAAGATTACACCCCGTGGTGCTGCCACCACTACGGCACGTGTTCTATTCTGCTCTGAAAGTGCTTTGTAATACGATCCCTGCACAACCTGAACATAAAAAAGCCTTATAAATAAGATTGCAAAAGCGGCAAATAAAATAACTAATGGTAATACTAAAAAAATGTTGGATGAAGAAGAACTATAACTGTTTGTTCTTTTAGAAAACGAGAATGTTTGCTCCTCTACAAAGTCTGAAAATGCTATCCCTATTTTTGTTTTTCTCCTTCTCATAATCTTTTCGATTCTTTTTGATTTTTAAAATCTAGATAGACAAACACTGATGCACTTATCAAGACCACGGTAAAAAGGATAATGGAAAAAGGATAAGAAGCTATATATCTGTAAATCTCTAGACCCATTACTGAAAGAATCGTTCCAAACCATAAACCCTCCACGGCAAATACTCTTTCAAAAAAAATGTTAATGGTAAATAAGCTGAAGAGAAAAAGAGGCGTAAATCCTAACGGTGAAAGTTTTAGGGAGTCTAAAAGTAGAGAGAATATAAGAATCAAAATACATGACGCTATGTTTTTTTTAGTCAAGAATAAGACTGCCGATGATAAAAAAATAAACGGAAATGAAATAACAGTTGATTCAAAAAACAGTAAAACAAAAAACACAGGAATTGAAATTAAAACTGCCTTCATAGATTATTTAATGAGAATAAAAACGGTGGTAAGTTTTTTAAAATCCAAAAGACTCTCAACAACCGCTGATTGAAAAGGTTTTGTTTCTGATTTATTTATTGTTTTAATTTTCCCAATAATAAACCCTGGTGGAATTCCTACTCCAGAGCTATCCATATCTCCTTTTGTAGTAATTGTTTCATTCTTTGAAAGAGTATCAGTTATAACAACATCTCCAAACAACATAAAATCCTCCTGTCCCACTATAATTCCAGGTGTATTGTTGTCTACAGAAACTGCTAAGGTTGAAAAATTTTTGTTTTTAGCAAGATTCACCTCAGAATAATAAGGTGTAACTTTTCCTACTTTTCCTACTAATTCATGTCCCAGAACAACTGCCATTCCCTTTTTTACACTGCTTTTTTCCCCTTGATCTAAAATAAATGCTGAGGGAGCAAGAATACTTCCCTTAAACCCGATAATTCTTGCAGGAAGAAGTTTCTCAGGTGAAACTACCGTATCCTGAAACTGAGATCTTAACGCATCATTGTCTGTTTTTAAAAAATGCATTTGTGAAAGTTGTTCTCTAAGTTTTTTGTTTTCGGAGATTAGTTTTTCCGTTTCAGAATCCGTCCCTTGCGCATGTGCAAAAGAATACAGGTTTGCGCGCGGATAAGAAAATAACTGAGTTAAAGTATCAAGCGGAGAGGATAAAAAATTTGATGAGAAAAAAAGAATAAGACTAATAAAGAAAAAGCTTAGCACAATAAAAAAACGCTCTCTCATACTGCCCCTATTATACTCAAATTTTGGAAAATTGTAACTTTTAAAAAATTAAACAGGTTTTCTTCCGTAACGTTCTTTGCTCACGCGGATAATATCTTTTCTGTTTTCATTCTTGAGTGCTGGAAGAGGTAGTGTTATCGCAGGAAACGGACCGGATGTCATTCCGTCTATTGAAAGTTTTGTAACAATTTCAAATTTCCCTAATGAAACTAAGTCATTTTCAGAGTAAATCTCTGCATACTCTTTAGTTAACGTGTATGCGTCATGTGCACCTACTACAAATGAAATTATTGTT
>CAZQIA010000120.1:0-3047 GCA_964593215.1 uncultured Gammaproteobacteria bacterium | reverse complement strand
CTCACACGCTTTACTTGTTAACACCCCTGTTTCTTGGAAGAGTGTTTCTGCAAATCCTGAGCTATATTTTGCTTAACGTTTCCTAAAATAGTTTCCCCTATTTATCCAACTGTATTGACAAATATATTCTGGGGCTTTACAATTCCTCTTTCCGTGTTGCTATACTCAAATACATACCTTACAAATTTATTGTAAATATTTGAGTACATATTTGAATTACGAAAGTTGCAAACTCGAGTGAGACGACTATATACTAAGTCATTAGAAAAAATATGAACAATACATTAATTCTCGTAGAGTCTCCCACAAAAGCCCGAACCCTGGGGCGTTTTTTTGGTGACAAATATGATATTGAGGCATCCGTAGGACATATTAGGGATTTACCTAGAGGAGAAATTGGTGTAGACATAGAGCATAACTTTGAACCTCGGTTTGTTACGCCAAAAGCAAAACAAAAAATTTTAACTGAACTTAAAAAAAGAGTTAAGAAAGCTGACACTGTTCTTCTTGCAACAGATCCTGACCGGGAAGGAGAAGCCATTTCATTTCATCTTCTTGAGATGTTAAAACCTGAAGCCAAAAAAACTACAACCTTTAAGAGGATAGTTTTTCATGAAATTACAAAAGACGCAATTGAAGAGGCTTTGGAAAATCCAAGGGAATTAGATCAAAAACTCGTGGACGCTCAAACAGCACGCAGAGTCCTAGACAGAATCGTGGGTTATAAAATCTCTCCCATTTTATGGAAAAAAATAAAACGCAATCTGTCAGCAGGACGCGTTCAATCAATTGCACTAAGACTTATTGTAGAAAGAGAACGTGAAATCCAGAAATTTATAACTGAGCCCTATTTTAAAATCTTTGTGATTTTAAAGAAAAAAGATCAGGATGTGGAATTTGAACTTACAGAATACAAAAGTCAGCAAATTGAAGTTTCTCAAAAACTAGATTTATATGACGGAGAATATACGTTTTCAAAAACAATTCTTGATGAAGCTGGAGCAGACAAAATTTTGAACGAGCTAAACTCTCAGTCATACACCGTAAGTGATGTCGCTAAAAAACAGTCTAAACGTTCTCCTCTTCCCCCATTTATCACATCCACCATGCAAATTGAAGCATCCAGAAAAATGAGTTTTAACAGCAGAAAAACTATGCAGGTTGCACAACGCCTGTATGAAGAAGGACATATAACCTATCACAGAACAGACTCATTTAATTTATCCGCGCAATTTATTGGAAAAGCCAGAACTTATATTGCATCTGAATTTGGAAAAAATTATCTTTCAGAAACAGAGCGTGTATTTAAAACCAAATCTAAAGTCGCACAAGAAGCGCATGAAGCAATTAGACCTACTCACATAGGAGATTTAGAGGAAACTAAAAAGAAAATTTCGGCAGAATTAGGACGAGACGGAGTAAGACTTTATGAACTTATATATAAACGAGCGCTTGCAACCCAAATGGCAGATGCACTTTTTGAGTCAACAAAAATTATCATAAAAACTCCAGCGGGACATGTGTTTGAAAAATCTGGATCCGTATTATTATTTGATGGGTATTTAAAATTGTGGTACAGGGAAGATGGAGAAGAATTTTTACCAGAATTTGAAGCACATGAAAACATTCCGTTTGTAAGTGCGCACAAAACTCAGCACAACACAACACCTCCTCCTAGATATAATGATGCAAGCTTAATTTCTGCACTTGAAAAAAATGGAATTGGAAGACCTTCTACTTATGCATCCATAGTTTCTACTATTTTAGATAGGTTTTATATAGAACGTGAAGAAAATAAATTTATCCCCACTTTAGTAGGCAATGCAGTGAATGACTTTTTAGTTGCAAATTTTAAAGATATAGATGACATTCCTTTTACTGCTGAGATGGAAGACAAATTAGATGCTATAGCAAATGGAGAACTATCTTGGCAGCCTATGATTGCAGACTTTTATAAGCCTTTAGAAAAAGAGTTGGAGGCAGCTGAACAAGTAGAGGCAAAAAAAATAGATTTAGATGAAAAAACTGATAAAATTTGTCCACTAGACGGCGGAACGGTAATTATAAGAAGGGGAAGGTTTGGAAAATTTTATGCGTGTGGAAATTTTCCTGCATGCAAGTACACCGCTCCTATTATAGACGTCACCCAGTATAAATGCCCCAAAGATGGGGGAAATGTCATAGTTAAAAAAACCAAAAAAGGAAGAACATTTTTTGGATGCAGTTCTTATCCTAAATGTGACTTTGCGGTGTGGACTAAAAAACAACTTCTAAAAGAGGTAGGGGTTACAGAAAAGGAGGAATCAACTGAAGATAAAGATGAACAACAAACTCAAACCAATACAACTGCGAACTAGTCAGCCGACTCAAGAACAACTTGATTCCATAAAACGTCAGGAGATTTATATCATTCTGGATGATGTGCTAGACACGTATAATACCGGCTCTATTTTTAGACTTGCGGATGCTGTAGGGGCGAAGAAAATATTCTTATGTGGAAGAACTGAAACTCCTCCTAATACCAGAATAAAAAAAGCAAGCATTAACACCTGGCAGTGGGTTCCATGGGAATACTGTGAATCCGCAACAGAAGCAATTTCTAAGGTTAGGGAACAAGTTCCTGATGTGCAAGTCATCGCTGTAGAGCAAGATGCACGAAGTGTGGACTTTAAAAACTTTGATTACAAGTTACCGATTGCTTTAACTGTTGGGAATGAAACAGACGGCTGTTCTCAGGAGACTCTGTCTAACTGTGATTCAATTGTCGAACTTCCTATGTTTGGAATAAATACTTCTTTAAATGTAATGGTTACCCTAGGAATAGTATTATATAAAACAATAGAAAAAGCTACCTAGACTTCTTGTGGTACAATATACCACACGTATGGATTCCTCTCTGCTCATTCTCTCAGTAATTCTCATAATTGGTTTTAGAATTGTCATCTATTTAATATCCAGGAAATCAAATTCATCTGATAAAAAACTAATTGAGAGGCTTAAATCCATGGATAAAAGGTTAGACAATAATTCCCAGCAGTTAAATGACA
>CAZQIA010000119.1:0-3101 GCA_964593215.1 uncultured Gammaproteobacteria bacterium | reverse complement strand
TTGGGTGGAAGACGGGATTCGAACCCGCGACGTCCAGCTCCACAAGCTGGCGCTCTACCACTGAGCTACATCCACCGTACTCTGTGTGATGTAGGTAGAAGCCTACATCACAACATTAAAAAATCTATTGCTATTTTGTTCCTGCAAACAAGACCATCGAATTTGGCGCTCTCGGCGGGAGTCGAACCCGCAACCTATTCATTAGAAGTGAATTGCTCTATCCATTAAGCTACGAGAGCGTATATAGAACACTCTATTTTACAATATCTGAGGTTAAATTGGAAATTTATAAAGGTGAATTAGGTCATTTTGCCACGTTCTATTGAGTGGCCACCAAATGCATGGCGCATAGCGGTAACTATCTTACCCATAAAAGAAGGATTATCCTGAGATTTTTTTCTAAATTCCACTGCGTTTTGAATAGAGGTTACATCAATTCCCATTTCTTTTCCAACTTTAGCTGTCCACTCACCTTCTCCGTTAAATCCTACTGCACCAGAAAGAGCCTCTAAATCATTTCCATACTTTTGTATACTTTCCTGAAGCCAGCCTATAAGTCTAGATTCTATAACACTCCCGTGGTTATAAATTTCTGTCAATTTTTCTAAATCATAGTTATAAGAAGATTCTTTAAGAATGGTAAACCCTTCTGCAATTGACTGCATCATGCCGTACTCAATTCCGTTGTGAACCATTTTTGCAAAGTGTCCTGCGCCTATGCCAGGGAAATGCATGATTCCTTTTTCCCTTGCCATGTCGTGGAATAGTGGAAGAAGCTCTTTATACACATCAGTGTCTCCGCCTACCATAAGACATGCACCGTTTAATGCCCCTGATGGGCCCCCTGAGATTCCTACGTCTATAAAGTTTATTCCCAAAGCTGAAATTTTCTTACTTCTCTCAACAGCGTCTGTATAAAACCCATTTGCTGCATCTATTATAAAGTCCCCTTTTTCTAGTATTTTAGAAAAGGAAGTAATCGCAGAGGCTGTTGCTTCTCCAGCCGGAAGTACAATAATAATTGCCCTAGGAGGAGTTAAAAGCTTCACCAATTCTTCGTGCGAATAGGCGCCTGTTATTCCTTCTTTTTCCAGTTCTTTTGTATCTTCTGGGCTTCTGTTATAGCCAACAACCTTCCATCCCATGCCAGAGAGTCGCCTTGCTAGGTTTCCGCCCATTTTCCCGAGCCCTATTATGCCAATTTCTTTAACCATATATTTGTGAGGAAAAATATGTTGAGGCTCCTTTTATGGAGTTGAACATATCTTTACAAGACCTATGATTCCAGCCTCATTTATCATATTGCGCAAAAAGCAGGATAAGGTTCTATCCAGCTTCTATTATCCTTTTCTAGTAGTTTATTCGATTCTTTAGGCCCCCATGAACCTGCTTTATACAATTTAACCGGTGTTCTTTTGTTTGACAAGGGGTCAATAAAACGCCAGAGTGCTTCTACCTCCTCAGTAGTGTTAAATGAAGTATGTTTACCAACAAATGCGTCCTGAATCAGTTTTTCGTACGCGTCAAATGTTTGGCCGGGAAAATGATGTTTATAGCAAAACTGCATATAGGTGGGTTCTAAAGTTTTTGTGTATCCGGGTTTTTTGGTTAAAACTTTAAGAGCAATTCCTTCATTTGGCTGAATTCTGATAGTTAAAACATTATCTCCTAAAATTTTTGTTTTAAAAACGTAAGAAATTTCAGTCACCCAGGTTTCCATCTGCTTTCCGGCCCTAATGTAAATAGGAACATTCTCAAAACGTTTATTATCTACAAACAGTTTCATAGCAAAAAACGTGTCTGTTTTGCTATTCTTTTGAACACTTTCTTCGTTCAGATATGAAATTGCTTTCTTTCCATTTACCTCTCCGGAGTCATACTGCCCATACACTACGTCATTAGAATTTGCCTTCAGTTTTTTAATAAGAGCGAGCCTACTCTTTATCAGGCTTTTGTCAGAGGCGTCTTTGGGACGCTCCATGGTAGCAAGAGCCACCATTTGAAGGATATGGTTTTGACCCACGTCTTTTAAGGCTCCCGTTACGTCATAGAATTTTCCTCGCTTTGCAATCCCAAAATTTTCTGCAGCAGTTATCTGAATGTTATCCAGGTGTTTTTTGTTAAGAAGGTGCTCAAAAATGTTATTTTCAAACCTAAATGCAAGGATGTTTTCCAAAGTTTCTTTTCCTAAATAGTGGTCAAGTCTAAAAATCTGGTTTTCTGAAAAAACAGATCTAAAAATTTTATTATAGTGTTTTGCAGTTTCCTCACTATCCCCTATAGGTTTTTCTACTAAAATTCTTGTCCACCCGGAGTTACTCTTATACAGTCCGCTTTTTTTAAGATTTTTAAAAACTGTAGGATAGATTACCTGTGGAAGACCCAAATAAAACATTCTGTTTCCGGAAGGAAGTCCTTCTTTTTCTAACTTTTTAAGGTATTTATTTAAGTCAGAGTAAAAATTAAGCTCTGTGTTGTCGCCCGGAAAAAAGTAGATATGTTTTTCCAGGAACTTAAAAAAATCATTGTCTATAGAGTGCTTATGATGCCTATTGTCAGAGGTTAAAGAGTGTTGGAAGAATTCATAAAACTCTTCCTGGGTATATTTTCTGCCAGTTGCAATAATAGCAAAGTCTTTAGGGAGAAGGCCTTTTTCTGCTATGTCATAGAGAGCAGGATAAATTTTTTGGTAGGAATTATCTGAACTTCCACCAAAAATAATAAATACAAAAGGAGACTGAAATGATGTTGTAATCATTTACAAAGGTAATTGTAATACGTAAAAAAGAAGAAGGCAATAAGGATTATGGGTTATTATTGTAATAACCTGGAACGGGCAATTGGACACTTTGTCACTCATTCCAAAGTGCAAGCAGATTTTAAAATCTATATTAGCTTAAGTTTAAGACTATTTTGAGATGCGAAGATGAGCGGGCGATGGGACTCGAACCCACGACGTTCAGATTGGAAATCTGACATTCTACCACTGAATTACACCCGCAAACTTTGTGAACGAGGGTAATGAAGGGGCAAGCTTTGCTTACCACTGAATTACACCCGCAATAGAACCTAATGATTATACAAAAGATTGAAGTTTTCTA
>CAZQIA010000118.1:0-3155 GCA_964593215.1 uncultured Gammaproteobacteria bacterium | reverse complement strand
ACACTAAAAAGTTTGGATCCAGTTCTACTTTTCCAATTTTTCCCAGACGCTGTGCTAGATCCGCGTCTTCTCCCATCTGAACATGTTTAAAACCCCCAACTTTTACAAAAGCACTTTTCCGAACAGCCATATTCTGCGCTATAAGACTCCAATTATGTGCAAACATTTTATCCAGCTTAAACATGTGGTAGGAAAGATACTTTACAGCAATTCTTGCGGATAATGGGCCAGAATAGAGTCTAAACAAACCGCCAAAAGCAACTAATTTTTCATCTTTCTCAAAACGTTTTACTATAGTTTCAAGCCAATCACGGGGAAGAATATTGTCAGCATCAGTTGTGGCAATAATTTTCCCCTTTGCCTTCATAAAGCCCGCCTGACGCGCAGCTCCAACTCCTTTAACCGCATTGAAAATAACTTTTGCTCCAAAAGATTTTGCAATTTCAGAAGTTCTATCAATAGAGTTGTTATCAACCACAATAAGCTCAAAATCTTTAAACTTTTGATTAATGATGCTGTAGAGGTTATTCTCAAGAAACTTTTCTTCATTCAAAGCGGGAATAACTACGGAAACAAGCGGATTTTTAGGATTAATATGAAGCGGTTTTTTGCCTTTTCTAAGCTCCATTCCAGACCTTCTCTCAAGAATTTTTACTACAATATATGAAAGCACTCCAATTACTACAATAGCAGCAAGATTTTCTCCAGCCCAGTAGATATTGTCAGTTGTAAAATTTCCGGTAGTAATAAGCCAGAATTCATCAGTAATAAAACCTATTCCCATTCCTAAAAGTATAAGGTTAAGAAGGGTAAAATTTTTCCTGAACATTTTTATAGTTAAAACAAATGAGACTAGGATTAGACCTACTAAGAAGTGGTGAATAGGAACGCCAGACAAATACAGCACCGGGTATTGGTGGAATACAGTAATAAATTCAAATGTAAGATAGCGCGTGAGAAGAATTGTGCTCCAAAATGTCAAAAACACAATAAAAACATCCTCACGGGCAGTATTTAGCTTCATATGTTAGCGTACTGCTGAATACTTATTATATGTTTTTAAGACACACTTTTCAAATTTATTCATAAATTTCTTCCTTGACAGATGTTACTTAGGAATATTATACTGATTCTCCTATGGCAGTTCTCAAAGTTACAGATGATACATTTGAACAGGACATTTTAAAGTCAGAAACCCCTGTTTTAGTAGATTTTTGGGCAGAGTGGTGTACGCCTTGCCACATGCTGGATCCTATCATAGAAGAACTTGAAAAAGAGTATGAAGGGAAGGTAAAATTTGGGAAGATGAACGTAGATGAGAACGTAAAAACTCCTTCTACTTTTGGCATCATGTCTATTCCTACCGTAATTTTATTCCACGGAGGAAAGCCTTCTGCTACTACAGTAGGTGTACAGCCAAAAGACGTGTTTAAGAAAAACATTGAAGAAGCCCTCTCAGCCTAATTTCAGCCCAATTTTCACTATGGAAAAGTTATATGACGTTATCATCATAGGCTCAGGTCCAGCCGGACTTACTGCAGCCATTTATACAACCCGCGCAAACTTAAAGACCCTTATTATTGGAGGACGTTCTTGGGGAGGTCAGCTCATGCTCACAACTGAAGTAGAGAATTTTCCTGGTTTTCCTACGGGAATTATGGGACCAGACCTGATGCAAAACATTCGACGCCAGGCAGAGCATCATGGTGCAGAGATCTTAGACGTGAACTTCAAGAGTGGAAACTTTAGCAAACAACCTTTTACAGTAACTACTGATGATGAAAAAACGTACTCGAGCCGTTCAGTTATTGTGGCAACTGGTGCAGACACAAAATGGCTTGGGGTAAAAGGAGAAAAAGAGAAAATTGGCCGTGGAATTTCCTCATGTGCGCCATGTGACGGGGCGTTTTATAGAAATAAAAATGTAATTGTGGTAGGAGGAGGAGATTCTGCTATGGAGGAAGCAGAGGTGCTTACTAAATTTGCAACGCACGTGTGGATTGTTCACAGAAAGAATGAATTTAAAGCGTCTCAGATTATGCAAAAGCGCGCATTTGAAAATCCTAAAATTACAGTAGTATGGAATTCATCATTAGAAGAAATAGTTGGGGAATTAAAAGTAGAAAAAGTTACTATAAAAACAACTGATTCTAAAATTAAAGTAAAAGAGGGTGGGGTAGATAAAGAAGTGACTCCAGAAGAGTTTGGTGGAAAAACACTAGACAGTAAAGATGGTCTTTCCTGGGAATTTCCCATAGATGGGGTGTTTGTAGCTATAGGTCACACGCCTAATTCAAAAGTATTTGAGAATATAGAGACTGATGAGAAAGGGTTTATTAAGACTTTTGACCACACACGTACTAATATAGAAGGGGTGTTTGTGGCTGGAGACGTTCACGACTCTCAATACATGCAGGGAATAACCGCCGCAGGCTTTGGTTGTATGGCTGCCTTAGACGCCGAAAAGTGGCTCAGGATGCAAGAATCATAGTGATTTGATATTACCCCTCAGGCATCTTATAATCTCCACATGGGAAAAGAGATGGTTGTAGGTTCCACAATTCAGGATGGTGAAAAAACACTAAAGGTTTTAGGAGAATACGAAGATGGAGCTTTTCTTGTGAGCAGTATGGATTCTAAAAGATTAGGATCACTGAAAAGAGCTGTGACTAAAATAAACAGAACCCTTGGAAACAAGTCGCTAGTTGAAGCGGCACAAGTATTGTCTTCCTATGATGGTCTTGTGGTGGGAGTTGGAGATAGAGCAGGAGAAGATCTTAAAGAAGTAGACAATAATTTAGTGAAGCTTGGCTTAGGTAATTTAGTTTTGCATTCAGCGTCAACGGAAGACCTTCCGGAAGATCTGTTTGTGGGGCCTAGGATTACCGCGGAAAATGGGGTAATGTATAGAATAAAGTGTCCTTTTGAGGGAGTTTCCCGTACGTGGCAGAGAATAGCCAGAACAACACGAAGGTAGCAATTGGTCGTGCTAATTGGTGCTTGACAAAGCTTCAGAATATGGCTAGAATAGTCTTTACCTTTACGGGAAATCAAGCATAAATTATGACGAAAAACGTAAATTAACTTCAAAACATAACAACTGGAATACCTAATGCTCTTCTATTCCAATCTATTTTGTTTCCCATACTGTTTTG
>CAZQIA010000117.1:0-3181 GCA_964593215.1 uncultured Gammaproteobacteria bacterium | reverse complement strand
GGAATAGTACTGTTTGCTGTGGTGCCGCCTTCTTTTCTGGGTTGGGTTATTATGCCTATTGGAATTGTCATAACTCTTTGGGTTTTATTTAAAAAAGTAAAACTAGATTCACTTAAAGACTATATTTTTATTTCTGTGGTGTGGGTTCTAATTGCGGTTATATGTGACTATCTTTTCCTTGTGAAATTATTTAAACCAGCAGATGGGTATTACAAGCTGGATATTTACCTTTATTATATTTTCACTTTTACTCTCCCTCTTCTTGTCGGCTGGAAAAAACAACTGAAAAAGTAAAATCCGTTAAAGTAAGAGTCTATTTTATGCTTTCGTTGTGCTCTATTTTAACTATGAGGTTTGGTTTAATGCCTGAGACAGCAGGTAATAGATGATTTAATACCTGTTCTGCTGTCATACGAAATGTTTTTCCCCGAGCAGATACTTTTAGCCACCCATCTTTATCTTTGTAATACTTCTCAGTAAAATTTTTATTTCCCATGAAAATTACATAGCTCTCATTCTTTAGATTCATATTCTAGATTTTACCACAATGGTTTTTCGGTATATTTTATGAGGCAAATTGACTGGAGTGCTATAATAACAGGAAGTGACAAAAAATCCCTTTATTAACGCTATCTGCGCTTCATTATATATCATATGCGTTGCAACGCTCATGTATAACGCAAAAACGGTATTTGGACCCAAAGACACATTTCTTACTCCTATTGCGGTTCTTTCACTATTTACATTATCCGCTTCTGTCATGGCATATGTGTTTTTATACCAGCCGGTTCTAGAGCTTTTAGAAGGGCATAAGAAAAAGGCGGTAAACCTTTTTTTACAAACCGTAGCGGTTTTTGCAGGAATTACTGTAGCTATATTTCTTGTAATGCTTTCCGGGGTTTTTAAATAGCTTGAACGTTTTTCAGAAGAGTTTTAAATCTTTCTCCGCTTTCCTCACGTACAGTAATAGTTATGGCACCAGTTTTGCTAGTATTCATGTCCTGCACAATCCCCGATTTTCCAGCGTGCGTACCTGCTGTTACCTTACATCTGTCCCCATTTTTCACAGAATTATTCATACTCTTATTATACTATGACGGAAGAAGTGTTAGAAGCCAATTTAGTACTTCATCATCCCAGGGTTTTTTAACCCAATTCTCACTTTTATCTATTACTAAAATCTTTCTTACTTCTTCTAATTCAATCCATTTCAACTCATCTATTTCTTCTTTTTCAAATTGAAAATCGTTTTTTTCTTCAGCTAAAACTACTGCAAAAACGTGCTGAAATTCTTTATGAGAAGATACGCTTTTAAAAACCTTATAAGAATAAAAATCAGTTTCTTTGACAGAAAATCCAAGCTCCTGATTTAGTTCCGAAACCGCATTTTCTACATAAGTTTCACCTTTTTCTAAGTGCCCGCCAAAAAATGCTTCCCAAAAACCTGGTTTGACATCTTTTTTAAGAGATCTTTTTTGACATAATATTTTTCTATTTCTATTTATAACCCAGATTCCAGAAGTTCTATGCCAGAGTCCGTTTTCATGCGTAGTTTTTCTTATAACTGGTGCAATAGGATTGTTATTCTCGTCAACGGTGAAAAGTAACTCTTCTGGCTTAATCATACAAAAACACAGGAGGAATTATTCACTTTTTCTTCTTAGAAGCTTATGACGCGCTGAGTAAATTCCAATAGAAACTATTCCCAGGTAGAAAAGTCCTGTAATGCACGCAGAAACCATATGTGACGGTTTTAAAATCACTAAATACGTTCCTGTAATAAAAGTACCAGCCACTAACATATAAGAAATCTTTAGCTTTTTTGCAGAGGGAGAAAGGTACGTGATTCCAGTGTAGATTATGCTAGAAAGTGCAATAAGGATATGAACAATAAGCATAAAATTAGTATAGCAGTTAAGGAAGGATACTATCAAGAGAAATCATAGCGCTAAAGATTAAAAGTGTAATAAGAGACCATCCAAACACCTTATGTGCCCACTTGTTGTCTTCTTCTGACCATATTCCCTGAAGACCTTTAAAAAACCAAATAAGTATACAAGCCTTCATAATAAGAAGGTAGCTTAATTTTGCGAATCCAAAGAACGTAAGTAAATCTAGGGAAATTCCTAAGAGTACAATATAGAAGATAATATAGATTTTTGTAAGTCTTACTCCGTGTTTTACGGATAAGGCTGGGATTTTTGCTTTAGCATAGTCCTTAAGCCTAAAAATAGAGATTGCATAAAAATGAGGCATCTGCCACAACACTAAGATAAGAAATAGAAGGAGTGCTCCCAGATCAAATCTCTGAGCTGCTGCAAGATATCCAGCTACTAATGGAACCGCACCAGAAATTGCACCCATATGAGTTCCATAGATAGTTTTGCGCTTTGTATAGGTGTAGATAAAAATGTAGAAAACAAATCCTATTGCAGACAGGAGAAGCACCAAAAAATTAGTTAGAAAGAAAAGAATACCAACACCAATAAACCCCAATAAGAATGCGTAGATTAGTGCGTTTCTAGTGGGAACAAGTTTTATGATTGCGGTTCTCTTTTTAGTTCTTTCCATGTATATGTCAATATCTCTGTCAATGTAATTATTTAAAACACATGCACACCCAATACAAAACATCATGCCTAGAAGGATTCCGATAAGAGGGAGGGGGTGAATGTTTCCGTTTGAACCCAATAAAAACCCTCCAAGTGTTGTTATGAGATTTCCCGTGATAATCCCTGGTTTTGTAAGGTAAATATAGGCTCTCCAGATGTTTTTCCCTGAATAATTTTCTACCTTGAAAGATTTTGATGACATAGGCTAGTTGTGGTGCGAGTGGATTCCTTCATCAGCCTGGATAAATTCATTTACTTCATGGGGCGTCATATTGTAGTTCAAATGACTCATAATCCAGAGAGAGCCAACTACAACTAGAAGAATGACCATACCAGTAGAGATGAGGAAAACAAGATTTAAACGGGTCTTAGAGCCAACTCCTACGTGAAGGAAAAAGATAAGCTGAACAAAAAGCTGTATAACTGCCAGAGCTGGGAGAAGAAGCATTAAGGTTTCATCTGAGGGGGTGGTGTGGTTACTGGATAAATGTATGGAAACAGCAGAATATGCACAGACAGTAAGGATAAATGATATGAGAAACCCTAGGAAGTATGATTTTATTTTCTGA
>CAZQIA010000116.1:0-3249 GCA_964593215.1 uncultured Gammaproteobacteria bacterium | reverse complement strand
TTTAAAAAAGACCAAACTGTTGTAACCCATGCAGATGTGGAAGCTGAGGAGGAAATAAAAAAAATTATTCTTTCAAAAGACTCAAAAGCTGAATTTTTAGCTGAAGAAAGTGGTAACAATGTGCACTCCGATACCTTTTGGATTATTGACCCAATTGATGGAACAAGGTGCTATGTAAGGGGAATTCCGTTTTGGTGTTCGCTCATAACATATGTAGAAAAAGGTAAGGTAAAGCTTGCTGTGTGTTATTTTCCGGTTATGAAAGATGGTCTGTATTTTGGTGAAAAAGACAAAGGAGCATTTTGTGGTGAGAAACGTCTTTACGTGTCTCAAGTTTCTAATCTGCAAAATGCGTATTTAACGTTTGGAAGCATTAGACACTTTAAAGATAAAAGTCATTTGCTAAAGGTGATAGACAGTATAAATGGGGTAAGAGGGTATGAGCCAACCTATGGCAGTTGTTTGATTACAGAGGGAAAGGTTGACATTGGTATAGACGTATTTGCTTATTCATGGGATTCTGCTCCATTCAAGCTTATGATAGAGGAAGCAGGTGGAAAAATAACCCACACAGACGGTTCACCATGGACTCTAGAAGGAAGAGGGTTTATTGCGACAAATGGTATTTTACATGACGAAGTAATTCAGCTTTACAACTCCTAATTTCTTGACTTCAAAATCATTTTCTCGTACGCTTATTGTATGAACCCTGCTGCAGGTAATAATTCTGTATCGCAAGAACCTCAACCACAATCACCGCCGGAGGAGAAAAAAATCATAAAGTCTCCATTGTTAAAAATGCAGTTGCCGAAGGTAAGTAAATTTATACTTCCTATTGCAATCATGGTCGCAATTCTTTTAATGGGTGTGGGAGGAACATACTTTGTTGCCTCTTCCCTTTTTTCTCCCAGAAAGCCTTCTAAAATAGCAAGTAACACGTCTTTAGAAAATAACTCAATAAAACTGCCGTCCCCTACTCCTACCCCTACGCTTGCGCCTACTCCTACAGCTAGTCCAGCCGCAATAATAATTTCTCCCACGCCGGTTTCATCAGCCTCAGGTTCATTTTCTTCCTACTATTTTTCCGGGGCAAATTTTTCTTTTCAGTATCCTTCTGATTGGTTTGTAGATTTAGCAACTACGTCTGATGCTCCATATCTCCACGTGCAAAATTTTCAGCCTACGGGTAAGTTACCCGCAAACCCTCAAAAGCAGTACGCGTTTTTAATTGAACGTTTTGAGCAGGTTGGAATAGCGTCAGTTAGTGCGCTTCTGGACACACTTGCAAATAAAGCTTCAAGCCCCGTAACCTTAGAAGGCGTAAACATGGGAACCCCCAGTGTGCTTTCGGGCGACTCTAAAGTGATAAACGGTTATCAGGCTTATTCAAGAACAGTATCTTACTCTAATTTTCCTACAAGCCAATATCTGGAAGTGTACGTGCTAGACGGAAAGTCTATGGTGGTAAAGCTTATGCCCGAATTAGACATAGCAAACGGAAGCGTGTATTTTAACGATCTTTTAAAAACTGTTTATTTTAAATAATTAGATGAATTCAAATTTACTACTACCTATTAGTTCCGTAGACAAAGAAGATGAATTTATTGTGGGCGAAAAAGCAACAGTACTCGGGCAGCTTTTTGGGCATGGCTTTACAGTTCCTAAGAGTTTTGTGGTAACAAAGCAAGCGTATAAGCTGTTTTTTAAAGAAAACAATCTAAATTTAAAGATTAAGCATCTTTTAGCAGGCGCTAATTTGAGTGACCCAAACTCTGTCTCACAAACCTCACAATCTATAGTCAATACAATTGAGGCTTGTCCATTTCCTCCAGAAATCTCTTCACTTTTTTTTGAACTGTTTGAGTATGAAAAACTTCATCACGTAATTATTACTCCATCACATAATCATTTTTCACAAAAAGACCCGTTCATGTCTTATGTTTGGGAAGCAAAAGGGGAATCAGCCGCTCTAACGGTAGTTAAAAAATTGTGGGCATTATCTTATTCTCCAAACGCGCTTTCTCAGATGAATTCTTCTGGAAATGAGATACAGGAACCAGCGCTAGTCATACAGGAGGTTATAAATCCGGAGAAAAGCGGTTATATGTTTACCTCAGAAGCAAGAGAAGAATCGGATTGCATTCGAATTCAAGCGGTCCTTGGTAATAATATTTCTTCAGAGTTGGCTTTTGATGAATATGTAGTGAAAAAACCTTCAGCAGTCTACTCAGAAGAGTACCCGGATCCTGGCTGGAATATAAAAGAAATACATGTAAATCCTCAAACTGTTATATATAAAGAAATATCACTGCAAAGTAAATCCGGTGTGAAAGGAAGCTTAGCTGCAAGTCAAAAACTATCGGATTATGAGATACTACAGCTTGCAAAAATTGGGCAGGATATAGAGGATGTTTTTTATTTCCCGCAAAAAATATCCTGGGGAATATCAAAAAATAAATTTTATATATTTTTCTCCCAAACATTTTCTACAGAGGTTTTTTCAAAGTTAATATCAGAGGATGTTGTGGTAGATGAGCCTGTGCTTTCTTCCAGTATTTACTCAGAGGTTTTATTTCAGGGAAGAGGTATGGGAAAAGGAGTTTCTGTGGGAAGGGTTAAGTTTATACATAAAGATTCTGATTTGCAGCATATTTCTTCAGATTCAGTTATTGTTACCCAGAAAGTAACCCCTTCTTTTAAAGAGGCTTTTAAAAAAGCGGTGGGTATAGTAACGCTTGAAAGAAAATCTTCATCCTATGTCTCAACGTATAGTAAGGAGTATGGTATACCTGTAGTAGTTGACGCTGGAGAAGGTTTTAATCTTTTAAAAGACGGGATGCTTATAACGGTTGATGGAAACACGGGAGAGGTTTGGAGAGGAAGCAAAAAAAGCCTTCAAAATACTAAAGCTCAGTCCACAGCTTTAAAAATATTTGTAGAAATAGATTCAAATAATCAAAGTATACATAAAAGTGAGGCTGATGGCGTATTTACCATAAGCATTGATCACATTATCAAGGCAATGGGTGTTCACCCTAAAAAACTCCTCTACGAATCAAAATTAACTGAGTTGGAACAATATTTAGAAAAGTTTGTGCTGCAGGTTTGTCAGGAGTGGTATCCAAAACCGGTTTACTATAAATTTTCTGATCTAACTTCTGACGAGTATAGAGAACTAGATTCAGGTAAACAGTTTGAAGAAGAAGAGAAAAATCCTTTACTCGGATATAGAGGACTTTTAAGGGAGCT
>CAZQIA010000115.1:0-3331 GCA_964593215.1 uncultured Gammaproteobacteria bacterium | reverse complement strand
CCAAAGGATACAACATAATAGTCTGGAATGGTAAAAAACACCTGCATGATGAGCTACTTGAGTATTTATCTACTCAAAATTAACTTTCTAAATTTATTGTAAATCTGTTCCCCCCTGAATAAGAGTCCCTCCTCGTATGTTGACATCAATTATAGGGGTTGTCACTGTCGGAAAATTTCTATATCCATCCAAAGGTGATCCGTCTCCATTAAAAACAAGAAGACAGTATGTTTGGGATTCTGGCTGAGTTGTGTTATCAATTAAAGAAAAATCGAACATACCAGCTTGATTATTCCCTAGTGTATTCTGGTTGTTTGTAACATCCTCAGAGCTATCATTTAACCACGTCTCTATATAGTCTTCATATACTTCAGTATAACTAGCATCATTTGGATCATTTCCCGACGAAGATATAAACACATTATTTCCACCCGAACTAGGATTCGGATTGTAGGCAATTGGAGTTCCGTTTGCGATAGTGTCTACGGGATTATAAACCCCTTCAGAACAATCACCACTTTCCGGCATAAGAGCATACTCAAGCTGCCAATCTCCAGATCCCACCCCAATGGTTGAACCTGAAGGGCTATCTATGTCAAGCAGTATTCTTAACCTAAATGCGCTGTTGGGAACATTAAGAGTAATTGACTGGTTTTGGGAAGCTAAAGGATTTCCAGGATTTGGACTGTCTGCGTTTTCAAAAAATACGTATCCACCTTGGGACACTGAAATTTGCGGATTAAAAGTGACTTGCAGATTATCACACGTCCCCCCTCCTCCATCATAGGTTGCGGCGTCATTTGTTGCTACAGGTGGATTGTTAACCACTTCACCCCAACTACTGTCAAATGTTCCGCTTGACGCATTAAAACTTGCTGATGAGTCAGTATAATTCGTATGACTTGTAACTGTTCTTGTGGAAGTTGCTGAGAAAGCAGAGACTGCTAGAACATCAGGGTTGCCTGGGGTTAAATTGCTATTCGTGTTTTGGTGTGCGCCAGTATTACATGTAGATGAATTGTTTACTCTATTCCTCTGATCCCTTACCGAACTTGTTGAATTTCCTGAAAATTCTAACGCCTGCACCGCAATTGTTCCTGAGCTAAAAGTACTGCATGTAACTGTTGTGGACATTCCAGCCGGGGCAACTCTATAGTACATGTATATTCTCGGACCCGAACTGTTATTGTATGCAGTTGACCAACCGCCTCCTCCGGAAAATGATGCGTTGTTTGTCCTGTAACAGATTCTTATTACCAAATGATTTTGCCCTATGGAGTTTGGCAACGTAGTACTAACAGATGTTCCGGATCCAGTGTTATGAGATTCTTGAATAAATTGAAATATTGAATCTGAGGCAATTTTCCATTGATGCTGATCCTTGAATTTCCCAATTGTAAAAGGTCCAACTAAGTATAATTCAGGTGCAACTTGAGGAAAATGTATCGTGTAAGAAAGTGTATATAGCTGATCTTTTTTCCAATTTACAGTCCATTTTACTTGTTGGATGTTTTTTACAGTAGTGGCGATTCCATTATTAGATACGTGAGATATTTGAAACGACTCTGGCACAAAATCTCCCACCTCACCCCTAAAATCCCTGTTTGCTCTAACTGAGACATTCACAGGATAATCAACCTTTGGGTAAATTCTTGTAGGAAACTCAATTCGTTCTATTTCAAAATCCGGCTTACCTGATGAAACTAGAAAAGTGTAATCCATTTCCCTTTTGCCAAAAATATGCTCAGCAATCATATGAACTTTGTATTCTCCTATCTCATTTGCTGCAACATTAGTAAAGAAGTCAGGATTATTTGTTACTGTTCTGTCTCCGCATTCTTTACTCCCCAGAATAGTGTGATCATCGGTTGAAAAATTATCTACTTTTCCGTTAGGATGGGTTATTTGCAACCAAACTTTCGCGGTATTAAATGCAACCTCTCCCTCAGCAATACATTTGGTGTTCCCGTAGTCTCCCAATACCGCCATCCCTATCTCTACCATTTCTCCTTGTTGATAAACGCTTTTACTTGTATTTATCGCCATAACACCCCAGGAAAAATCTTGCTGAGTTGTCACATCCCCGCCCGAGCTTTTCACGGTAATATTTAGCTTGTATAAACCCGGCTTTAGTTTATTTTCAATTAAAGGAGTCACTAGCACATGTTTGTTTTTTGAGTTGAAATCAACGGACAATTTTGGCTGCACATCTCCTTTTACATTTACAAGTGACGTCTTAACTAACTTTTTTCTCTCGGCCGCATCTGCAGTCCAAAGTTTAGCAAATTCTTCCCCTGTTAGAGATAAGTTAAATTTCGGAAGAAGAGAACCTTTTAATGTAAACTGCTTGTTTTCTTTTTCGATCGAAATAGGAATTAAACTTATTTTTTTCGGCACATAATCAGGATCTATTTTTACTCCGGTGTCAAGGTAATTAATTTTATTGAAGAATGAAAAACCAATTATGGTAGCCATTATGAAGAGCGAAATTATTGAGGTAAATACAAAAGAACTACGATAATTCAGGGTTAACATATGACATATGAAGCTTATTAAATTGTGGTGTGAGTCACATTATTTTTTCGTGAGTCACATTTTTTTTTGAATTTTAAAGAATGGGTTTAATTTGTATGTCTTATGTTCATTAATAATAAATTTTTCTGGAGTAAAGTTTCTAATTTTTAGATTAAGCTTAACCATGGTGTCATAAATTTTCCTACTGTTTTTCTGTTTACCTTCTTCTCCAAATCTCTCAAGAAGTTCATCGGTTTCCCATCTTTTCTCTGGTTTACGAAAAAGTGCCTGGAGCATGTAAAACTGGTTCGTTGAATAGGGAATTGAAATTTTTTCATTACCAATTATAAGCGTGCTGTTTTTTTCATCAAATGAAATTTTGTAAGTTTTTCGCTTCAAAAAAAATGTGAACTCACCCGAAAAACCTATCCACCAAAAAACAAAAAATGATGTAATGATAAGTAAAAAACTTGAAAGCAAAATATATTTTCCAAATAAAATAATATATTGGGTGAGACTCTGTCCAACCACCAGAACTCCACTTATTGAACTGTTCTTGTCTTTAATATGGTTGGTTTTTACCAGGAAAAATTCATGCGTCTGCATATCCCTTATTAACTGGAATTGATTATTATTAACTAATGACCTTAAGTAGGAGGAATCCAGAGATGTAGGGATTCTATTAAAACTATTTACATTTGTTGTTTTTTTCAGAACAATATTGTAACGGTCTACTATTGTAAAGGAGACATTGTAAGGAATATCTCTTTCATCAACTCGCTCTACAGAAATTAGGCCATTTTTAACCTGTATATCT
>CAZQIA010000114.1:0-3401 GCA_964593215.1 uncultured Gammaproteobacteria bacterium | reverse complement strand
TTTTCCTGATCCGGTAGGGCCGGTTGACAGAATCATTCCATAAGATTTGTTGTATGCTGATGTTATTTTCTTGAGATCTTTTTCATTCATTCCTAAATCAACTAATGAAAATTGCCCGTGCTGGGAGGCAAGAAGTCTCAGAACTGCTTTTTCTCCGTCAGCAATAGGAAGAATAGAAACACGAATGTCTAAATCTTCGTCAGGCATTTTTACTCTCATTTTTCCATCTTGAGGGGCAAGATGTTCATCTGTTCTTAATTTAGAGAGAATTTTAATGCGGGAAATCAAACGTTCATGAAGATTTTTGGGAATTCTTAAAACTTCATGTAAAATTCCATCAATTCTAAGACGAACTATAGTCTCTCTTTCCTCCGGTTCTATGTGCATATCAGAAGATTTGTCTTGATATGCAGAATCTAGTAATAAATTCAGAATTTTCTCAACTGGTGCATCTTCAGAAACTTTTTCAACGTCTGAACTTCCTACTTCCTGTTCTAATAATTGTTCAAACGTTTTTTGAAGATCTTTTTTATAAATTCTTAAAACATTTTCTATATCCCGCTCTGTTGCATAATAGGGAATGATATTGAGATTTACTTTTTTTGCAATGATTGGAAGTAGTTCCTGGTTTTTAGGATCGGCCATTGCAACTTTTAAGCCATTTTGATTCTTTTCAAAAGGAACTATTTTTTGTTTTCTTGCGATGCGCTCTGGAATTAATCTAAAAACTTCTTCAGGGATTGTAATTTTGGAAAGAATGACGTAGGGAACGTGAAGATAGTCAGCTATTAAAACTCCTAATTTTTCGTCTGCTACATAATCTTCATCAATAAGTGCATTGATAAAAGATGTACCGGAGTGTTTTGTGTATTCTAAGATTTGGTTAACCTTTTCATTAGATACCAATCCGGCTCTTATTAAAATATTTTTTAACTCTTCGTCAGAGATAACCATAGGGCAGTAATTCTCTACACCACAAAGAAAAACCAAAAGTTCTTTTGGGTGTAATACTATTATATACAGATATTTTTAAAAACTTAAAGCAGTATTAAAACCAGTTGACTTGAAAATCAGATCACCCTAAACTGAAAGCGTATGGGAATTCTGTCCTATCCTATTCTTGTGGTTTTGTTTTGGTACAAAGATGGTTTGCTGGAGGTACTTCTATACTTCAATTCTTTTAATAGATATCTTCTAAAGCTTTTTTCTTTAAGAGCTCTTATTCAAACTTTTTTTAGGCCGCTTAAAAACGAGTACAGAAAAAATCTTGTTTTGTTTTCTGTTCTTTTCGGGATGTTTATTAAGTTTTTTCTTATAGCAGCATCTTTAGGTATTATTGTTCTTTTTCTGTGTATTGAAATATTTTTAGGGTTACTATACGTGTTATTGCCATTTTTGCCAATTCTACTATTTTTAAAATGAGAAACAGTTTATATATTTACTACAAATTATTTAACAATCCGCCGGTAGTTACCATAAGACTGCTTTTATTAGTTTGTCTTGCTGGTGTTCTTTATTTTTTGTTTTCCACTGACTCAGTATATTTTAAACCAATGTTATGTATATATGTGTATTTTGTGTTGCATGAGATTGTAATATATTTTCATATAAATAGATCACTTCCTCTGGTAAAAGCTCAAGAAGCTGATAATCCGTTAGATGCGGTGCTTTACTCACAGAGACTGCAATTAGAATATGCAGGGATAGAAAATTTTTTAAAAGATAAAGAGGCAAAATTTATTCTAGAAAAATTAGGAGTTGCAGTGCTTAAACCTGAGGAGGTAGAAGAAAAATTACTGCTAGAAAAAGCAAAACAACTGGCAATTGATGCAAAAGCTGCATACATTTCTGCTTCAGATATTTTTTCAGCATACCTTCTTTTAACGGAGGAAAAAACAAGATTACTTATGCAAAAAGAAATTACCGCAAATGATCTTTTTGAAATTTTACTGTGGAGCAGGGAAACATTTAAACCGGATGTTAAAAAAGATATTTCCATGCATTTTTCAGGATATGGAGTATTTGATTTTTTTGTGTACGGATGGGATGCCCAGCTAAAGGAATATGCATATGACGTAACGTATGAAGCAGTTTCAAAAAAACAAGTTGAGATAAACGGACGCGAGCATGAATTTTCACAAATGACAGAGGTTCTTTCAAAAAGTTCAGTGAATAATGTGCTTTTAATAGGAAACGTAGGAGTAGGAAAGTCCTCTCTTGTAATAAAGCTTGCCCAAAAATCTTACCAGGACGTTCAGTTTGTGTTAGGACATAGAAAGGTTTATGAGCTTTTTGTAGACAGACTCATAGCAGGAGTTTCAACCGCATCCGATTTGGAGGTTAGACTTGGTCTTCTTCTCTCGGAAATCCAGCATGCAGGAAATGTTATCGTTTTTATTCAGAATATAGAAAACATTTTTGGAGGCGGAGGATTTGGATTTGACATGTCTGGAGTACTATTTTCCTATCTGAAAAATGGCGGAATTCAAATTATCGGCTCTACTACACCTGCAGCTTATAAAACAATTATCCAAAAAAAAGAAAGCATTATGAATTTGTTTGAAACAATTCGACTGGAAGAACCGGACAGGAATGAGTTGTTTAAAATGATAGCGTCTCATGTGTCATTTTTACAGCTAGAATACGGAGTGCACATTTCATATAAAGCTGTGCATGAAACTATTGACCTTTCATCTACGTATCTTCCGGATCATGTTCTTCCAGGAAAGGCTATTAATTTACTGCAAGATGTGTGTTCCAGGGCAAGGTTAGAAGGAGTATTTTTAGTTGATAAAGATGATGTTCTGAAAGTGGTTCAGGAAAAAACACATATTATTCTTGAAAAACCAAATCAAGACGAGAAAAAGGTTTTACTCTCATTAGAGGACGAACTTCATAAAAGAATAATAGGACAAGACGAAGCGGTTAGTGCTGTTTCTAAATCTATTAGAAGGTTGCGGTCCGGATTTTCTCAACACAAAAGACCCATATCTGTGTTTTTATTTTTAGGGCCGACTGGAGTAGGAAAAACAGAAACTGCAAAGGCGCTTGCTGACCTTTATTTTGGGGATGAAAAGGCAATGATTAGACTTGATATGTCAGAATATCAAACTCAGGATGAAGTAAACAGACTTTTAGGTGGAGCTGTTGGTGCGGAAGAATTAACATCCTCTTTTACAGAGGAAGTAAGACTTCATCCATTTTCGTTAGTTTTACTGGATGAATTTGAGAAAGCACACCCACACATATTGGATTTGTTCCTGCAGATTTTTGAGGACGGAAGACTTACTGATAATCAAGGTAGAACCGTTTCTTTCACTAATACTATTATTATTGCAACGTCTAATGCTGGTTCAGAACAGATTAGAGAGTTTGTTTCTTCGGGGAAGAAGATTGAGGAA
>CAZQIA010000113.1:0-3453 GCA_964593215.1 uncultured Gammaproteobacteria bacterium | reverse complement strand
AATTGACCGTAACGATTAATGTACAGTGCGTCATATCCCTCTATTCCTGGCAGTCGATAAAAAACGGAATCCTCTGCGCCAAACCCACCAAAAACTCTATTGTACCCGGAGATCTTTCCAAAATAAGATGTTACCGGGACACTTGGGTATACAAGGCTTTTGGGATCATACGGCAGCCACTTCATGGAAAACCGCAGCATTTCAAAAGATGAAACAGCAACAAGAATGAAGAGAAATATTTTTATGTTGAGTTTTTTATTTAAAAGAAATAATGCAGCTGTTAATCCTGTAAAGCTAATTATGAGAACAGTGGGAAGCTTCAAATTGCTTTTTGCGATATCAGAATAGTTATCTGTTAAGCCTATATGAAGCACTGGAATCAACCAAAGCAAAGCAAACAATAAGAAATATATCCCATAAATAACACCTATTCTTTTTATTTTATGCTTGTAAACATCTTCAAAAAAATATTCCAGTCCAAAACCTGAAAGAACCGCTGCAGAAAATGAAAATAGGACAATAATTCTACTTGCTGCACTCGTAGATAATACAGGTACTTTCAAGAATATAAATAAATCCAATAATGGAGTGTCGTAGGAAAGAAATAGAGATAAAACTCCCACCGTTGTAAAAAATAATAAAGAGGACTTTTTTCTTGTAAACGCAAAGAATGTAAAGAAAAGTCCTATAATTCCTATGTAGCCATTCCATTCAGCGTAGTGACCTAACCATGCATTTCGCGTAACTGGATTACCATAGTAATCAGGTGCAAAAAGTGTAGGCAAATAAACCCATGGAATCGCTTCAATTTTTTGAACAATAGTCCCTCTTACACTTTGGGAATAAAGCTCAAATGTAGGAAGTAGCTGCGGCATTGATAAGAAAATTCCTGCCAGAATTGAGGTGTTTAATAGGATAAAACATTTAATATTTTTTTCTACTATAAATTTAAATAATATGTAAGCAAGAATTGTAGCCAAGAAATAAATACTAATTTGAAAATGACCGGAAAAAAATGACAGAGGAACGGTAAGTGTTAAAAAAGCAAGGTAGTAGTTTTTCTTGTGCTTGAGGTATAGCTCTATAAAAAATAGCGACAATGGCAGAAATAATATCGCGTATCCTAATGTTGCATACCCCATCCAGGAGGTGATAAATCCACAAAACATAAACGAGAGTGAAGATATTAAACCTGTCTCTTTTTTCTTTAGCTGAGTACTCATAAAAAAGTACATAAAAAATCCCGCAAATAATGGTTGGAATATTACAGACATAGTCCACCAATCAACAAATGGCATCACAAAAAAGCCAAGATTTGTTATTGAAAACACACCCGATTGATAATTTGCTAAGTGTGGAGTGCCTGAAAAACTGTAGGGATTCCATAATGGGATTTCATGATTTTTAAATGCTTGGATAGTAAAAAATTTCCATGGATATATTTGTCCAACTATATCCGGCATTGCGTCATTTTTAACTGGAGATGAGAATTGTGAATATGCACTCCAAGGTCCAAAAAATGTAGTCTGGTATCTTGAAGGGTAAGGTGTAAGATTTTTAAATAAAAATGGAAATGCAAATACAAACCAAACTATAAAGATAAATGCGGGAGGAAAAAATTTCTCAAAAGTTTTATGCATGTTTTTTATGGTTAATGTACTGAAAATAAAAATAAAATAAAACAATTAAAATAAAAGATGCTATTGAAATACTATTTGATATAGTTCTTAACTTAGTGTCCTTGAATGAAATTATAACTTTATTTTTGCCCTGAGCAATAAAGTATGTCATAAGACCTCTATAGGATTTATCTTGAAATTCTATAAGAGTTTTTTTTCCGTTGACTGAAACCTCCCAGTTTGGAAAATATAACGTGTTTTCAAGAACTCTAGAGGTTTTAGTCTTTGAAAAAATCTCATATTCTCTATACGTAGAGGTTCTTTTCACCACTTTTATTCTTCCTTCCCCGTCTATAAATTCAGCCTTTGTTGATGGCTTATGCTCCATGAACCTAACAGACCATCTTGGACTACTTTCTCCTGTATCTGTTGTTCCATTGTATATTCCTGTGAAAAAAGAATCATTTTTTGATAAATATGCCCTGGGATGAAAATACTTAAAATTAACGATTACTAAAAAAAAGCAAAGTAAAAACACTAGATAGGTTGTGTATTTTTTCTTTTCAAATACTGCAACAGTAAGTGCTCCTAGAATACTAGTGCACAGAACTACTGGCGAAAGAAGCCTCCAGGGAAATTGGAACTTTTGAAGTAAAGAGATTTTTTGCCATATAACATCTGAAAAAGAAAGCATAAGAAAAATAGATAATGAAATTGAAAATAAACACATATAGAATATAAAGCTTTTTTTGTTTTTTTTAAAAGTGTTAAAAAGAAGTAATGAAATACCTGCAAGAAATAGATGAACCATTCCAATTTGCTTTGAAAGCAGTTGGGAACCTCCATAACTCCACTGAGGTACCACAAAATCCTTAAGATTCACAAATCCAGATCTGTATTCTCCATGTGAAGTTACTATATCTCTTAAAGTGTATTTACCTTCAAAAAATGCTGGGATAATAAAAAATGAACTTAGTCCAAAGCCCAAAGCCCCAGAAGTTATATAAATAGAAGCTAAATATTTTTTTTCTTTTGAAGTATAAATAAGAAACATTGAATAAGCAAAAAGTATGGGAATAAACATAAGTGCTAGTGCGTTATGAGATAAAAGTAACCCCGTAATTGAAATAGTAAGAAGAAAGAAATAACTAAATCTTTTTTCTTTATGATTTTGAGAACTTTTAAGAAGTAAATATAAAATCATTGGTACAAAAGTAAAAGCTACGTGCTCTCCTATTGCCCCTCTTACATACAAATCTACAAATCTGTATGGAGCATACATATATAAAGCAGCAGCCACAATACCTGCCTTTTCCCCTAAAGCATTTTTTCCCCAATAATACATTGCCACCCCACTTACAATATATGAAACAGCAAAAACCAGTTTTACAGAGTCTATAAAAGAAAAACCAAAATAATGAAATAATGAACCTAGGTAGGAAGGGAACGGATATAAAAACATTAGTATTGGATGCCCAAATCCCCAATTTAAATTTCCCGCCCAACGCGGAATTATGTTTCCCTCAGAAATACTTTGGTAAAAGTTTGCAATTCGTGCAACGTGATCCTGCCCATCATGGGTAACAGGAAGTCCCGAATGAAGCAAATCCAGCAGAGGAATAACACTAAGTATAAGTACTAAAATCAAACTAAAACGTTTCTTAAGCTCAACAATTCTCATGCTATGAAAGTGGAAAGCTACCTTTACCAAATTTTTTCAGGTAAAAATCAAAAACTCCCTTTTTTTGCCACTCCCTACCATTTAACAAAATCCGTACGCTTTCTCTGACAAGAGCTAATTTTGATCTAAGAGGGGCATACCGTAAACCAAAAA
>CAZQIA010000112.1:0-3471 GCA_964593215.1 uncultured Gammaproteobacteria bacterium | reverse complement strand
AAACAGCAGCTTTATTAATGTCAGAATTACCTACACCAGAATTAAGCGTAGCAATAAGAGTGCATGCTTTTGTTTGAGTTGGGGTTAATAATCCCAAATCGTGCCCAGTAATCCAACCTGCATATGTATCTGATATATCGCCTGATCCACAATTAACGACTATTGTTAAATCAGCACCAGGAAGTGTGTTCGCTCCGGTTGGAGACAACTGCATGAATACTCCCATAGTTGCATCTGTATCAGCATCAGCATTATGTATTGAAAAATTCTGAGTTGCTGCTGGAGTTCCAGGAACTAATCCAGAAACATTTACTCCGGCAACTGATGTACCCTCAGGGTTTCCGTTAACAGAAAGCAATAAGCTTGGTGTCGTAGTAGAAAAAGTGTTTGTTGTTGCTGTAGCAGTTGTGGTGAAGGCAGCGAATGCGCCACCTCCCAAAAGTGCTAAAGCAGAAAGGATTGAAAATGCGGACATTGCAATTCTTCTATTCATAATTTATATTCACCTCCTTTACGTGTCTTTCAGTTGTAAACTTACTATGCCTCTTTGCAAATTTACTTCTTCAGACAGGATATTAGTTTTGTAAAACTACATTTCCGTGTTTTTCTATGGTAATAGTCTTAGTAGAACCTTTAAAATTTAATTTCCCTTTTACCTCTATTGCACCGGCATCTTGCAGCACTTTTTTATTAAATGTGCTGGAAAAAGCTCCATCATCATGTGTCACTTTAAAGTCCACATCTACATTTCCTCCACCTACGTGAATTATTTCTGAAACTTGAGGAACTGCTTTTCCTACCGCAATTGTAGGAAGCACTCCTAAAAGAAGTGTCCCTACCACTGTTCCTGTAATTATTTTTTTAATCTTCATATTTTTTCCGAAAAAAAACCAGCTCTGCTCAAGCTGGTTAAATAAACCCTTGGGCAGGATTTTAGTAATTTGTAATTGTTAATTTTTGGAGAGACATGCTGCTTTTTACCTCAGTGGGCTGTTAGTAAAATTGATTACTCATGTTATATGACGTGAAAATTTTTCCTGCAATATGTCTTTTCTATATAAATCTGACGTAAAAAGAATACTTCCCCATTTTCACAATTTTCTTACAAAATTCCCGCGAGGGAAATTTGCACAAGCGGAGCGAGGCAATTGACGAATTGTACTCAATGGGAAATGCACAAGGGCTTGTCCTTCGTACTCGGAGGAAACTGAGGCAAATTACTGCACGAGCGCAGCGAGACATTTCTGTGACGAAAATGCATGAGCTACCCAAAGGGTAGCGAAGCAATTTGCTGTGCCAGCAGTATTTGTACGAGGAAACTGAAGCAATTTCTTTGCGCGAACAGCGTTTACATGAGCTTGATTTTCGTCTTAAAATATCCTATAATATAGTATGGGAATAAAAGAACACCTCCATGTACCTTTTAGAAAAAAACACACTCAAAAAGAAGCAGGGCTTGACAGATACTCTGCGTTTTTTGAAAAATCCGTTTACAGGATTATACCACTGCATTACCGGGCAACCAGATTTCTGTACGAAGACCCTACCCTTTCACACCCCTTTGATCTTCAGACTGTAAGACTATCTCTTGCATCTCTTGACGCTGTAGAAAGAACAAGAAATCCACGCGAAAAATTTATAGATGATATGGACAGAGATGTTTTTAGGCTTGCCATGAATTCAATTTCAACTTCCCAAACAGCAATTGCAATTAAAATGCTGCCTTATGAACAACAGGCAATTTTAAAAGATCAAAAAATCTTTACGGCATATTTGGAAGAGGCAGAAAGGGCTGCAAGGGTTATTTTTGACGCCAAGGGAGAAACATCTAAATCTGTAGAAGCTAAAATGAAGCACGTCTTAGTTCCTCGTATAGCAATGCTTAGAAACCTTAGAGATGGAACGGTAACCCCAAAATAATTATTGCGTCTACTAGATATCTTTCTTATAATCTCCCCATGAATTTAAAAGAGGTAATTGAACGAATTGAAGGTGGAGAGACTGAACTCGACCCAAGCTTAGACCTGTTTAAGGATTCACTCGGGCGCGCTGAAGCTTTAGCAAGCCATGGGATCAAGGTTTTTGAAGATGAAAAATTTAAATCACAATTTTTTGCTCCTGAAGTAACAGGAATAATGATTGAAATTGCTTCTTATGCTTCTGCTAGCAGAATAGTTAAAGCAACAGAAAATCAAAGTCTTCAAGAAGCTCTCACAAGATCTATTAAAGGAATCAGAATGTCTGCGTGGGAAGCATTATTTATAAGACTTCCGGATGAAGAACGAAACAGATTTACAGCCCCAAGGAACTGTGAAGTATTCACAAGAACTGCAAACCTAAACGCAAAAGATATTATACATGCAAGACATCTTGAGGGAGAAGCGCTCAAGGATCAACTCAATGGTAAAATTCCTCCAAGAATGAGGATGATGCAGGGGATTAGACTCGGGAAGCTTTTATTCTAGAGCTGATGGGAGTTCTGAGATTGAAGAAATAGTTTTGTCTGGAGTAAAAGTGCTTTTAGTACTCTTTGCAAATGGGCCGTTTTTTATCCAGATTGTGTTTAGAAAAGGATCTAGTTTTTTTGCCTCTTCCAAAACCTCCAGCTTATCTTCTACAAATATCACGTCCTGCTGAGATAACTGCCCCATTATGTCTGAAAGCGCCTGAAGCTTATCCGGAATAATGAATATATGATTATTGTCAAAAATATCTAGGATTCCTGTTTCTGTAAGTTTCTTCATCTGAAAATCAGTTTCTCCCTGAGACAAGATTCCTAACGTATAGGTACCGGAAAGTTGTTCAAGTATGTTTTTTACCCCCGGATAGAGGATGTAAGATGTTAAACCTGATTCTTTAAACGCTTTTGTATCAAATATTGTGTAGTCTATGTCAAAAAGTAAAATCATCTGTCTTTTTTAACAATTGCCTTAAATTCAGTGTAATATTTTAGGTTATCTTCAATATTCTCCATAACAGTAGTAGAGGGTCCAACTAAAACGTTGTTACCTATCACAACTCCCGGCATAGTTCCAATTTTTATTCCCAAAGCGCTTCCTGATCCAATTATAGCGCCAAAATACTTTCTGTGAGTAGACACTTTCTTCCCTTTTACTAAAACATCTACCTCACTTTTATCTAATCTGACATTTCCAGAAACAAACCCTGCAGCTAAACTAGTCTTTTCTCCTATAATACTGTCCCCTATAAATCCTGAGTGAGTGGTGGTACCTCTCATAATGACACTATTTTTTACCTCCATATGTGCTCCTACCACTACCCGTTCTTCAATGCAAACTCCTCCGCGTATTATTGCGTTAGTTCCAATGTATGCGTTTTTTCCTAAATAGGCAGGTCCTGCGATTACTGCTCCATCCATAATGGTTACATCCTCATCTATGTATACTTCTCCGGTAATAACTGCATTTTTTGAAATTTGTGCAGATTTAGCATGGTAGGATTTTATACCTT
>CAZQIA010000111.1:0-3508 GCA_964593215.1 uncultured Gammaproteobacteria bacterium | reverse complement strand
CAACGGTTATAACTGCTACATCTAACTTTAATTTTTTTATATTGTCTAAGTTTCCGGATATTACCCCCATTTTTTTAAACTCGTTGTCAGCTAACCAAGGGTCAATTCCGATAACATGCGCACCAAGATTTTCAAGCTCTTTTAGTAAAAGTAAAGATCTGCTGTTTCTTGTATCTTTGCAATTTGCTTTAAACGTTAGTCCAAAAATTCCGATTCTAGCATTAATTACTGAAATTTTTTTCTTCTTAAGTTTTTCCTTAACTTTCTTTACATAATATTCATGCATTGAATCATTCATTTTTCTTCCGGCAAGAATTATTTTTGGGTTGAGCCCCAACTTTTTTGCTTTATATGTCAAATAGTAAGGATCTACTCCAATACAATGTCCGCCAACCAACCCAGGTTCATAAGAGTGAAAATTCCATTTTGTCTCAGCAGCCTTTAGAACTTCAAATATGTCAAGGTCCATCCGATCAAATAGAATAGCTAGTTCGTTTACAAGGGCAATGTTAATGTCTCTTTGTATGTTCTCAATTACTTTTGCAGCTTCAGCAGTCTTAATAGAAGGTGCGCAGTATACACCTGCCGTTACGACCTTTGCATAAATGTTTGAAAGTTTTTGGGTAACTTCCCTTGTGCTTCCGCTTACAATTTTTTTCACTTTGCTGAATGAATGATTTTTGTCTCCTACATTGATTCTCTCAGGGCTGTATCCAATGTAAAAATCTTTATTTAGCTTTAACCCGCTTTCAATCTCTAACAAGGGAGCGCAGATTTCTTCAGTTACTCCCGGATAAACAGTGCTTTCAAACACTACAATTGAATCTTTAGATAAATTTTTACCAATTAGTTTTGAAACTTCTTCTAAGAAAGTAAGATCCGGGATGTTAACTTGGTTTACAGGTGTAGGAACGCACGCGATAATTATATCAGCATTGTGTATTGCGTGAGGATCTGCTGTGTACTCAACATGGGATTTCTTTAGCTCAGATGGGAGATAGTCTTTGTTGGAATCAAAATTATTCCTCAGCTCTTCTATTCTTCTTTTGTTAATGTCAAACCCAATAGTCTTATAATGTTTTGAGAAATGAGCCGCCAAAGGAAGTCCTACATATCCTAAGCCTACAACGCATATAGTTAGTTCAGTTCTTTTGTTCTTCATTAAATTTCTGATACCAGTTTATTGTTTGACTTAGCCCGTTTTCAATTGCTATTTTTGGTATGAATCCAACTAAATTTTTAAGAAGAGTTACGTCAGCTGGATTACTTTCCGGGTCTCCATTCAATTTAGGGAGATAGAGGTTTTCTCTTACATTTCCTGTAAATGAATTGATTAGTTTAGCAACCTTATTTATGCTAATTTGCTCCCCTGATGCTATATTTATTGTTTGGTTTTTTGTTTTATTATTTTTGTTTATGTTTTCAAGTACACGAACTACATCGGAAACAAAAGTAAAGTTCCTCAATTGTTTTCCTGTGCCATAGATCCTCAATGGCTTTGAATTGATTGCATTATAAATAAAACTTGCAATCACAGCCGGATTTTTAATATTCCCTATTTGTCTTGGTCCATATACGCTAAAAAGTCTAACAGTGGTGTAACTGAATTTGTATAATTCAGAAGATACTCTGATATAGTGTTCACAAGAGAGCTTATCTACCCCATATGGATGTGAAGGATAAAGATCATCATTTTCCTCAAGAGGTGTTTTTTTTCTTTTATATACTGAACTGCTGCTTGTAAACACAATTTTAGGGACATTGTACTTTTTTATTGCCTCAAGTACATTTAATGTTCCAATAACATTATGTCTATTGGTAGCTATTGGATTCAGAATGCTTTTTTGAGCACGGTTCATTGCTGCTAAATGAAAAACCGTATCTATTTTTTTAAAAAATTGCTCCATTTTTTTGTAATCTCTAATATCCACTTTTACTACCTCTACGTTATGATCTTTAAGAAAAGAAACATTTGAAGATGTTACGGATAGATTGTCAAGAGCGATTACAGTATTTTTATTTGATAACTCAGCACATAGATTCGACCCAATAAAACCAGCACCTCCTGTTACTAGAATTCTTGACATATATAAGTAGTTTTCCATTATAATACATAAACATTGATTTTGCTATGAAATATGGAATAAATACATCTGTTTTCAGACCGGAAAAACTAAGCAAGCACAACATTGATAGAATAAGCACAGGTCTTATTCCAAAAAATTCAAAAATTTTAGAAATAGGGTGCGCTACTGGATTTATGGGTGAGTATTTTATTGCAAAAAAAAATTGCAAGGTGTATGGTGTTGAGCTGGGTAAAGATGAAGCAGAAATTGCAAAAACAAAACTTACAAAAGTAATAGTAGGTGACATAGAAAATAAAGAGACTATTTCTAAAGTTAAAAAACTTGGTAAATTTGATGTAATTTTTGCTACTGCGCTTATTGAGCACTTGAAGGATCCCTGGTCTGCACTTTCTGTATGGAAGACATGGTTAAATCCTGGAGGGTGCATAATACTTAGCACTTCTAATATTGCCCACTGGTCAACTCGACTTAAGATTTTAAAAGGCGAGTTTAATTACTCTGAATATGGCATTTTAGACAACACACACCTGCATTTATTTACAGTTAGCTCATTTAAAAAAATTATCGAAGATTCCGGATTAGTAATAGACTTTTTTGGGATTGACGCTGAAGGAGGAGGATACCCTAAGATTAGTATGCTAGGGTCAAAATTTCTTCCCAACTTGTTTGCTTACCAAATGGTGATAAAAGCACATAAATGAAAACCTCAATTGACGTTACAGTTTCCATAGTTACCTACAATACAAAAAACGAAGCATTAAAGTGTATTGAATCAATTTACAAATATACTAAAAATATTACTTTTGAAATTATAGTAGTTGACAATAACTCATCTGACGGTACAGTAATTTCTGTACAAAATAAATATCCAAATGTTAAGGTAATAAAGAATAAAAAAAATAAATTTTATACAAAAGCAAATAATCAGGCACTCAAAGAAGCAAAAGGAGATTATTTTTTAATACTTAACTCTGATACCTATTTTAAAAATAATGCTATTCAAAAAATGGTGCATTTTTTAAACACACGTAAAGAATATGGTGCATGCGAAGGTTTGGAACTATACGAAAATGGTACATTAGTTCCTAATGGATCTAAAAATGTAACTCCCATTATTGATTTCTACGAACTGAGCATATTAGGGAAAAGATTTAAAAACAAGAAAAAATTAAGAGCTTTTAGGTATGCAAGTAAAAAAAGAAATGAAACGTTTGATGTAGAAGTGGGATGTGATGCATTTTTAATGGTACGAACAGAAGTTATGAGAAAAATAAAGGGATATAATGAAAATTTGAAGCTTTATTATACCGAGAACGACTTGTGTATTAGAATCAGGAAAGAGGGCTATAAGATTGTACATCTAGGCAATTCTTACCTTTTTCATAAAGTTTCTTACTCAGCAAATAAATTAAAATGGAAAA
>CAZQIA010000110.1:0-3546 GCA_964593215.1 uncultured Gammaproteobacteria bacterium | reverse complement strand
GGCCGCGGTGAATACGTTCTCGGGTCTTGTACACACCGCCCGTCAAGGCAGCAAAGTCGGTAATAGCTGAACCTCGCGTATGCGGGGGAGGCTAAGATCGATGATGAGGCTTAAGTCGTAACAAGGTATCCCTAGCCGAAGCTGGGGATGGATCACCTCCTTTCTAAATTAAAAAACTTGATTAATTTTAAGAATTTTAATTTTACGCCATCCAGCGTCCCTTAAAGTACATAAGGAATGGATAAGTGCCAAGCTTTGCTTGGTAAAAACATTCCTGCCACTTTTCAAGCATCTTTTTTTTAAGATTTACAATTAACCTCGAATAATTACTATTCGAGGTTTTTTTATGCCTAATTTTTTCCTTGCGAAGCAAATCTTCTTAACGCTTCACGGGGATTTAATTTTCTTACAACCCGAGAAAAATGCGGTTTTCGTTGTTCTTTTTTCCATTTTACTGCCTCATCTGCAAATCTCTGTCTTATTTCACCGTATACTTTTTCCCTAAGGTTTCCACGGAGTATTTAGCCAAATTTGGTTGAATCTTAAATCAAATTAGAAAACTTAATTTGAATAGTAGTGTCTTGTGGTTCCATTGCCCGTAGAATTACAGTAAACATCATACCTGAGTCCTTCATAATATGTTCCGGCAATAAAAGAATTTGGAGAACAGGTATAGCTTTGACAATAGCTGCACGTTGAGCCGGAGTATGTAGCTGATCGTGTGCCATTTCCGTATGCATTACAGTACACATCATAGCAACTAGAAGAATTATTGCAGAAAGTACCAGCCATATAGGAATTAGTGCTACATGAGTACGTTGACGGGGGAGTCTTAGTTATTGTGGGGATTGCCGTGGGAACAGTTGGTCTGGTTGGGATAGCAGTCCAGATAGGTGTTGTTATTGTTGGAATAGCAGTGGGGGCACCGGTGGGTGAAATATAATTCCCTGAAGGACGATAGGATTTAAAAAACCTGGAACTACCCCCAATACTAGAAATTTTTTGAGAACTTTGGGAAGGGTACGTCATATGATACGCAATAGGGATACTTATTACAAGTGCGGTTAAGGCAAAAAATCCAAAAAGCCAGTTCTTTTTCTTTTTTTTGTAGGACTTGTGAACTTTTCGATTAGTTTTTTTCTTGGGCACGTATATAGTAGAACAGATGTAAAAAATGTTGTCAAGGGGTTTTTGCAAGAGGGTTTTTTGAGGCGCGGAAGGGAATCGAACCCTCGCATAGAAGTTTTGCAGACTCCCGCGTTACCACTTCGCCACCGCGCCTTATTTTCTGCGAGGTGGTGAAGTGGAGTCTCTCCCACAAGCCACCGCGCCATGTTCTTTGCCGTTTACCTCAGGCAGAGTTTCATTTTACCAAATACGCCTATTCAATTCTACAGAATGGTATAATACGCATATGACTAAGGAGAGTCCTGCAGGCTCTGAATTTCTAAAAAAAGGCGGGGTGTTGGTTGCGGTTTTGTCAGCAGTAGTGAATAATTCGCTTGGTGTTTTTGCAGGCGTATTAAGCTATTTTACCGGGACGGAGATGCAATTAAGAAAAAATTGATATGTCAAAACAAGAATTTGAAGACGAAGAAGTTTTTGAAGGGGAAGTCCACGAAAACAGTAAAAGAATTTCTGAGCTAGATCAGGAAATTATTGCTGGAGAGTGGGAAAACTTAACAAATAACGAGACATATAAAAGAAGAACTCGTTCAGGGAGAATTATTGCCATGCATCAGGCAATTTCTAACAGAATAAAGCAACTTGAAAAACTTTTTTATCCTTTAGTGCGTGACCATCCACAAAAAGCAGAGAAATTACTTGCTGAAATTAAAAGGTTGAGGTTTTTGCAGCAATATCTACTGCAGGCATACGCATGGGAAGAACAGGGAGAGCTCCATAATCATCCTATTCCAGAAGAATTAGAGGATCTTTTATAGCCTTACTTTTTTTCCTCTTTGGAGGGTTTCTCCTGAACGCTAGTAGTTGAGGTTGGGTTTTTCATAATAAGTTTGTCGCGCGTACTTATAAACGCTTTTTTAGTATCCATTTTTAGAGATCTTCTTCTTCTCCAAATCAAAAATCCAGATATAAGTACAAGCAGCACAATAAATAAAGAGGCAACGTCTGGATTTATGCTTCCCGGAGTTTTTCCATACGTTATGGTTTTTCCTGGTAATATGTGTGATTCCTTTGTTATGGTAATACTTTGAGGAGCAGACCTTCCGTAAATTTCAGGTGCATACATGAGAGAAGCTGTGGCAGGGGGAACGCTAAAGGTTCCTTCGCTTACAACACGCGCTCTGTAGGTATATGTTTTCTCACCTGAAGGGATTTGATATAAGGATAACACTTCGCCATTTTCTGTAATTTCTCTGTCTGTTATGTCGTATGAATAGTAATAGAATTGGTATGGGTCCTGACCGTACTGTTCATTCTTAAAAGATTCATTTATAGGCACTAAGCCTGCTGGGAGTTCATCATTTATAACACCATAATACTCAGTAGACTTTAAACCTCCAACTGTTATTTTTACAAGTGCGGTGTCTCCTACAGCAAGAGATTGGTTGTATGCTTTTTCATTTATGTATTCCCTTTTTACATATAATCCATGATTTACTTCTTTTGAATTTTTATCTGTGTGAAATTCTTTAACGGTTAACGTAGAGTAGAGTTGCCCTGAACCGCTTAATTGAACGGAGATCTTAGATCCAGTTGATTTAATGGTATCTACAGGAATAAAGATATCTTTAATTTGCTGTTGTGAGCTTATTACATTTCCCTGCGTTATCTGATTTCCATCCATGAAAACTGTGTACGTGTAGTTTGGTGAGGATTCATTGCCTGTTTTAGAAAAATCTGTTAACGCGCGCACAATTTGGGAGGTGGCATATGTGTTTGCCCAGTAGTCATATTTTCTAGTTCTAGATAGATATTTAACCGCTTTTGCTGCTAATGTCCTGTCCCCGCCAGCAGTAAGTATTGCTCTTATAGCCCACGCAGTTGATGCTTCTTGTGAGCCAAAGTTAGTTTTATTACCAGCTTTCCAGAAGACACTATCTCCTTGTACCTGAGCCATGCCCACCAATTCTGAGAGTCCGTTTGTCTTGGGGTTTGTGTATCCATTAAGATAGTTTGCAATTACCGCCATAGAGAGAATGTCTGGGGTAAGATATTTGAAACTGGTGATTTCTTTAACGGTATCCTTTCTGCCTAGAAGAGCAAGTCCATAGATTTTGGGAATCATTTCTTCGTTTGTGAAGTATTTGTTCGTTTGGGTTTTACTGTCATAGTACTTATTTTCCTGTAAGAAGTACATTGCTTTATCAAACATATTGGTATCTACAGGTAATCCTAACTGTTTTGCTTGAAGTAAATACTCCAGAGCGTGTGCTGTAATAAAGGGATCTGATTTTCCCGAGAACCACCATGGCCATCCGCCATCGCTTTGTTGTTGGGTTGCGAGTCTTGCAATCCCTTTTTTAATAATGTCATCCACATTCTTATCAGCTAGTATTGAGGTAAAAAGTTGCGGGTTTGCCT
>CAZQIA010000109.1:0-3604 GCA_964593215.1 uncultured Gammaproteobacteria bacterium | reverse complement strand
AAGAGGTTTTATAGGGTTGTTGATTTTAAAAGAGATAAGGTAGGGGTTGAAGCAGATGTTGTTGCAGTAGAATACGACCCAAATAGATCTGCAGATGTAGCGCTTTTACAGTATAAAGACGGAGAAAGAAGATATATTCTGCGTCCGGTTGGTCTTGAAGTTGGCGGAAAAGTTTTATCAGCAAGCGGTGCTGATTTAAAGCCAGGAAATGCCCTTCCTTTAATAGAAATTCCTGTAGGGACATTTATACATAACATTGAATTAACATCTGGACGCGGTGGACAAATAGCAAGATCAGCAGGAGACCAGGCAATACTTACCGCAAGAGAAGGTGTGTATGTACATGTAAAAATGCCATCTGGTGAAGTTAGAAAGATTTTAGGCAAAAACTATGCTACAATCGGGCAGGTTGGAAACGTAGACTGGAAAGATAGAGTGTTAGGGAAAGCAGGACGCTCAATTCACTTAGGAATACGACCTACCGTGAGAGGAGTTGCAATGAATCCAAGATCTCATCCGCATGGAGGAGGAGAAGGACGTTCTGGAATAGGTCTTAAGAGCCCTAAAACTTATGCAGGGAAAAAGGCAGTAGGAAAAACAAGAAGGCCAAAAAAATACAGCAATAAATTCATTGTTAGTAGAAGGAAAAAGGCAAAGTAACAATTATATGTTCAACTCATTCCGCTTCGCGGAACGAGTCTCAACATATAATTTTAAAAAAGATATTAGAATTAAATAAGGTATTTTAAAATTATGAGTAGATCACTTAAAAAAGGACCATACATAGACGAAAAGCTTCTTAAAAAAGTAATGAAGCAAAAAGACAACGGGTTAAAAGATCCAATTAAAACCTGGGCACGTGCATCACAAATTCCACCGGAGTTTGTGGGTCATACCTTTTTGGTACATCAGGGAAAGCATTACGTAACTGTAAAAGCAACAGAAGCAATGGTAGGACACAGGCTTGGTGAATTTGCACCATCAAGAATCTTTAAGGGACACGGAAGAATTGTTGCTCGTGAGGTTTCAAAGACATAAAAATATGAAATATTTAGCAGAATCTAAAAAATAAGCAGAGCTTGAATTTTTAGAAAATAATTATGAAATATTTAGCAGAATCTAAAAATATAAAAATGTCACCTCGTAAAATGAGGTTAGTAGTTGAAGGAATAAAGACATTGCCGGTAGAAAAGGCGGTTGCCGTGCTTTCCGTTTCCAATAAAAGAGCTGCAATTCCAGTAAGAAAAACGCTTCTTTCAGCAATTGCTAATGCTGTAAATAACGGAAAAGTTGCAAGAGCAGATCTTACTATTTCTGAAATGATGGTTAACGAAGGAATAGTGTACAAGAGATATCATTACGCGGGGCGTGGAAGAATTAGACCTTATAAAAAAAGAACAAGTCATTTGAAGGTGATATTAGCTACAAAGGCTATGAATGCACTTCCTGCGCCTGTAGTAAAAGAAACTGCAAAAGCACAAGTTAAAACTCAGGAAGAAAAAACAAAAAAGACTGTTAAAAAAGGAAAGGAGGAAGCAACAAAGAAAAAATAAAGAATTATACCGTTAACTCTTGGCGCGCTTACAAACTTGCTCGCTTGCCAGAGACTTCCGGTATTTTCCTCGCAAGAGGACTTTCTTAATAAATGTTGCTTTGAAAATGGGACAAAAAGTTAATCCTATTGCGCTAAGACTTGGAGGACATCACGAATTTAAGAGTATTGGGTTCTATTCAAAAAAAATGTATCCAAAGATTGCGCTTCAGGATATTAAAATTAGAGAATTGCTTTACAAAAAACTTAAACAGGCAGGAGTTGGAGATGTTATTATTGAGCACGCGGTAAGTACAATTAGGATTACTATTTATGTTGTTCGTCCCGGAATCGTAATTGGACGAGGAGGAAGTGGACTAGAAGACATTAAAAAAATGGTTTTGGGAATGCTTTTTCCAGCCGGTCCTAAGGAAAAAAATCAACCAAGAGTTGAGCTAAAAGTTGAGCCAATCAAGGATCCAAATCTTTCGGCTTATTTAGTAGCGTCAAACATTTCTGACCAGCTTGTAAGACGTATGCCTTTTAGAAAGATCATGAAGCAGTCTGTTGAAAAAGTTATGGGAAGTGGTGCTAAGGGAGTAAGAATTATTTTAGCTGGAAGAATTAACGGAGCAGAAATTGGAAGACGCGAGCGTTTACAAGTAGGAAAAGTTTCACTTTCTACTATCAGAGAGAATATTGACTATGCAAGTGTACCTGCTCTAACTAAATCAGGATATATCGGGGTAAAAGTTTGGATTGATAAAGGAGAGTAATATGTTAACGCCTAGAAGAACAAAATATAGAAAACAATTTAGACCTAAGACTGTTGAGGCGCCAGCAAAAGGTGGCACAAAGGTTTCATTTGGCGAGTTTGGTTTAAGGGCAATGTCTTCAGGAAATATTTCCAGTAGACAAATTGAAGCAGGAAGAAAAGCAATGACGCATTTTACAAAAAGAGGCGGAAGAATCTGGATCAGAATTTTTCCTGATAGACCTCTTACCAGAAAACCACCGGAAACTAGAATGGGTGGAGGAAAAGGAGATTTTTTGGAGTTTGTTGCGCCGGTTCAAACAGGGAGAATTATGTTTGAAATGGGTGGAGTTCCAGAAGCAACTGCAAAAGAAGCAATGAGGCTTGCTGCACAAAAACTTTCAGTTAAATGTAAGTTTGTGAGTAGGAGATGAATAAGGTAATCCTGTGGGTACACAGGATTACAAAATGAATTGAAACATTGTATTCATTTTGTCAAATAAAAAGGAGATTTAAATTGTGAAGAAAAAAGAATTAGATGAGTTAAAAGCAAAAACAGTAGATGAGTTGTTAAAGCTTGCGCACAATCTTAAGGTTGACGTGCAGAACCTTTCAATGGATATGAAATTAGGAAAGGTAAAAAATTTAAATGAAGTAAGAGCTAAGAAAAAAAACAGAGCAAGAATTTTAACTATTCTTGAATCAAAAATGAAAGGAGGAACAGCGTAGTTTACGCACAATTATATGGCTAAAAAAATATTTACAGGAAAAGTAGTTTCTACAAAAATGGTAAATACCGTTGTGGTTACTTTAGACAGAAAAGTTCCTCATCCAAGATATGGAAAATTAATCCATAAAACAAAAAGATTTTTTGCTGACCTTAATAACATAGAAGTAAAAACTGGAGACATAGTTGAAATTGAAGAGATTGCACCAATGAGTAAGAATAAAATGTTTAAAGTTATTAAGGTTGTAGGAAAGGAAGAGGAAAAAGCTCCAAAAGTAAAATAATTTTTGGAAAAGAAAATATGGTACAACACAGATCAAAATTAATTGTAGCTGATAACTCAGGAGCTAAAGACCTGATGGTTATCCATATATATGGTGGATCCAAAAGAAAAGTTGGATATATAGGTCAGATATTAGGATGCGTTGTTAAAAAAGCGCTTCCAAACACTCAATTTAAAAAAGGAGATAGAGTGAAAGTTGTTCTTGTAAGATCAAGAAAAGAGTTTAGACGATCAGACGGAACATATATTAGATTTTCTGAAAATGCAGGTGTAATTCTTGAAAACATGGAATCAAAAAACCCGTTAGGA
>CAZQIA010000108.1:0-3636 GCA_964593215.1 uncultured Gammaproteobacteria bacterium | reverse complement strand
TCCCTCCTTGCCCACTACTTAGATAGCAGTTCTCTTCCGTGTGCACCTCTATATCCTGGTGAGGCTAGACGTGCAAGTAATGTTTCTACTCCTTTTGCAGCATCTCTGCCTCTAGGAGCTATATCTTGAAGCATTGTTGGCTCCCCTATTTTTACAAGTCCCGGCTTAATATACTTTGCCTCATACCCCATCCATAAACGCGACACAGCATCCAGCAAAGAACCCAGCTTTGTACCTTCGCCATACATTAACATTCCTATAAGGGCCTCCATTGAAGATGGTGTAAAGCTTTTGGATTCTGGAACTAATATAGTGTTTGCTCCCTCAACCATAACAGGCAAAACAACAACGGGAAAACCAGAACGGCTTAAATCTCTTAGCATTACTTTTGCACCTGTATCAAAAGGCTGTAATCCAAAGTACTCTCCAGTTTCTGTATTAGTTTTCCCACCTTTTGTTCTCCCTTCTAGATGAACAGCTGAAACTACTCGGGGATTTCTCAAGGCGTCCCTAGTCATACCTCCATTATTTTCCGGTTTTGTCATTCCTCTTTCTTCAACATCATTATTGGAAACCACATAATCCGGAGTAATTCCAACTTTTTTAAAATATGGTTCTACTCCATGATTAAACATGGTTTGTATCAGCAAGCCTTGTTGCCCCCTCATGGAACCTGCCATCGTATATACAATCTGGTCAATTGCTCCCGGAACTAAACCTCTGATGTCTGTAAGTAGTTTTGTAACTGGAGCCGCATCTGCATGGCTTGTATGATTAGGAGCAACAAGAACCTTGTCTCCGTCTTTAATGTGATCCTTCAATTTCTCTAAGTTATCCAGACCTTCCCAGTCAAATAAACGGGTTGGAGCGTGGTCAAAAACTCTATCAATAAAACCATGCATAACCCTATGCCCTCTGTCCGAATTCAAAAATGCCTCAATCGCCCTTTTTACGGGCTTTCTCTTCTTTACCTCAGGAGAAACAGCCAATCTACCGTTTTCTGAAGCAGACGCCTGCAATGTTTCATGTTGAGCCATATTTGGGAATTATAACATACGAGAAGCGCTTTCTAACCGTTACATAAATTACAAAGTTCAACAAACTTTTTACACTCTACAATCGCATTTTTTACCTTTCAGAATTTCTTTTTGCTCAGAAACTGTATTTACAAATTCAGTTTGCGTGCTTTTCCCTACCGCTAGTTTTATATCTAAAGGAGAATAATGATTCCAACCCCGCTTCTCTATTTCCAAAACTTCCTCCTCATGTCTTTTGTATAAGGCTGCTAACTTCCCCTCCCATCTGATAGTTTCCGGGTGCTTTCTGTATCCCTTTTTGTCTTGAGCAAGAATTGTCCACAAAGCATGAAGTTCTCTATGTTCACCTAAAAGATGCTTTCTGCAAAGAAACTCAGGGGAAACGTCCCAAATTCTCATTATCTTAAATCTATCATATCATGAAGGTCCGGACCCGTAGAAATGAGGGAAAATGAAGAAAAACGGGTTGATTTTTTAGAGATTGATCTCTCAGTTTCAGAAAGAAATGATCTAGCCTCTTTAGATAGTTTTTTAAAATCTCTCACGCTCTCATTTCCCGGAAACAACCTATCTATACAGGTAATTGCTGCCTGAGTTCCGGTATTTGCCCTAAAAGACGCTGCTGCCATATCCACATTAAAATCAGAAAGTTGTCTTTTTCTCCCTGAAACTGAACCCCGCTCTTCTATTCCCATTTTTTGCGCTTTTTTCTCTGACCAAGGTTTATATTTAGGATCAGCACCAACTCTAGAAACATAGGACTTATAAATAACTATCACTTCATCTATTAATTTAGGTCCTACCCCTGTGTCTGCAGCAAATTGGGATGCTGTAGTGTCCTGTGAAGTCACATACGGATAAAAATTGTGATCCAATAGGGAAAGTCCGTATCCTTGAACGCCCTCTATTAAAATATTTCTCTTTTTTTCTGCTGCAGTGTTAACAATGTCCGCTACATCCACCAGATATTTCTGGAGTTTTTTTTCATCTCTTGCAAGCTTTGCGGTGCGCATAACCCTGTCTGAACGAGCAGGACCTACTCCGGTGCCCACAGACCCTACTCTTTTTACCAACTCCTCTTCTCTTTTAATGTGTGTTGGCTCAATTATGGTGCACCCAAAGTCTACAAATATTCTTCCGTCTAAACCATTCTCTTTTACTTCCTTTAAGAAAATATCCGGGTTAATAAGTGTTCCACGGCCTATATACAGTTTTGCTTTGGGATACACCAGACCTGAGGGAACCTGGGTAACTTTTACATTTGTGGTGACTGTGTGACCTGCCTGGGGACCAGAACCTGACCTAACTACTATTTCTGGCTTGTCATGAACCGCTAGGTATCCGACTACCTTTCCTTTTCCTTCATCTCCGTAGAAACCGCCAGTTACTATTGTAATCATTCTTTGATGACAAGAACAGGAACTAGATTACCAAATCAAAAAAACAAATGCAATGGGGAGATTATTGTTGTGTAGGGGTAGGAGACGTTGTAATTGTGGGGCTTGTAACCTGAGAACCACCATTATAGTTAAACTTGCGCTCTAATTGATCCTGATCTTGAGACGCAGTGCTCTGAACACGCAGATCAAAAGTCACATTTCCGTTAGGCATGTTGTAAATAGAAGGAGCGTTTGAGGAATACTCTGACCAGGAGCCATTATTAATCCTATAAGACCAAACCACAGAACAGTATGAATCATCTGTATATTTTATGATTACGTTAACTGGGTTATCTGTAATAGTTGCGCCTTCTTTTGGATAATCTATGCTAATTGGACCCACTTCTTTTTTACACACATCCTGTTTTGCACTGGTTGTAGCCTGAGTAGGTGCTACGTCTTTAACTGTAATAGGATTATTTTCACGAATAATAATTTCTTTAGGTGCAGCAGAAGGTGTAGGTGTAGTGTTAGCGGGCTTATTTGCTTTAAGATTATTAAGATTTACCAAAATTACTGTTATAAGCACGGGAATGGAAAGCGCGGCAGTGATAAATTCGACATAATGTTTGCGCTCAGGTAGCTTATTAAGAGACTTTATGGCAGACGTCAGCTTCTTTTTCATTGAAAAACACCCCGTGAAAACTAAGGGGTTTTCTATTGTAGCAGACCTGGGGGTTTAATTCAAAATAATGTGCCGGCAAAGCAAATGAAGTGGACCGAAGGAGAATCGAACTCCCCACCTCTTCAATGCGAATGAAGTGCTCTACCAAATGAGCTACCGGCCCTAATCATAAACTAAAGCAGTGCAGTTATATGAAAAAACTGTTTAAACTTTTATTGTTTTTCTCGCTTGTCGCCAAGTTTTTTCAAGATTTGAATAAGCAACCCCCATCTCGTATGTAGTTCTGCGAAGATCACCCAATCTTGAGAGCTGACCCTTAAGTTCATCAAAATCTGTTATTTGCCTGGAAGCAACTCTCCTAGTCAACTCATGCAAAAGGTGTTCTGCTTCACTGACTGTAGTAATTTGTGAAGTTTCCAATATTTCTGCTTCAGCTCCTTTAGCTCCTCCCAACTTAATTATATTTCCCTCAAGTCTAGCATTTGGCATGAGTAAATTTGGTCGCCTATGCTCCTTTCTGGCCTTTGATTTTTCC
>CAZQIA010000107.1:0-3641 GCA_964593215.1 uncultured Gammaproteobacteria bacterium | reverse complement strand
AGTGTATGCGTCAGGAAGACGTGTGAGACACGGTCTCTGGTATGGGATTTGGTCCTATGGTCCCAACGCATTTACCAGAATGTTTTTCAAAAGACATAAGTTTGATAAACTTCCTACGGTCAGAAAAGAACAGTCCATAATAAACAGTCTTTCATTTATCCCGCTTTTGGCTTCAGTAATCTACCTTATTATCCTTTTTACTTCCATGAACTCTTCTCTTGATCAAGCAAAGCGTGATATTCTCCACAAAACCTCTGTAAGTATTTCTAAGATGAAACTTAAAAAAATTGCCACAGAGCTAGGTCCTACTATCTCCTGGGAGGAGCTTCTTAAAAAAACGAAGAACCTTCATCTTTTAGAAAATTGACTTTCTTTACACGTAAGGTGATTCATAAAAAATCACAGACCCGCACGTGCGTTTTGGGCCTGTGATCTAAAATTAATACGTAAAATTATTTAAGGATCTTGATGGTTCCTACTACTGGAAGTTCCTTCATCTGTCCTTGTGCTGCATTTACAATACCTATAATCCAAAGGATAAAAAGTGCTAATCCCATAAGTGGGGAAACAATCCATCCAAGAACTGGTACTACAGCAACAACCCACGAAACCACCCATCCAATAAGAAGAACTAAGGATTGGTTAGCATGGAACATTGCAAGCTTAGAATCTTTTGCAGCAATAAGTGGGATAAAGAATAAAAAGTATGACAAAACAGCCATTGTTACGTCATTACTTTGTTTTGATTGAGCCATTTGCTATCACCTCCATTCTGTTTCCTTTACAATTTCATTGAAAGGAAAAAGAATGATCCTTTTTCTACTTTGCAGGAAAAGGACAACATTCCTATAATCCGGACTTTATTATTGTGAGATAAATTGTAAGAGGTTGCAAGACCTATTCTGTGGCTAGACTTAAAAAAATCTGAAAACTAAATACCTAACCCTATCTGTTCTTCTCTTTCTTCTCCTTTTTGCGCCTCTTCATCCCAAATAGAAACTTTTCCATATTCTCCATCATAACCTGGAATTATTTTTATACTTCTATTTCTCACTTTTTCAATTCCTTCTGAAACATCATTTCCAGCTAGTCTTCTTATCTCATCCAGAGAAGAACGAAGTAAAATTTCATGTTCTGAGCCAAACTCTTGAACAAGAGATTCAAAAACAGTTAAGACTTTCTGGGAATTGGGTGCCGAAGAATAGACTTCTGCCAGAATTTCAAGAAGAGGCACAAGGCTTACTGAGGAAGGTCTCAAGTTTCTGGGATCAATTACCCATACAACTCCATTTTTATCCTGTTTCAATGAAAAATTGTTTATGGAATCTGATGCCAGATCTTCCACCCTGTGCATAACACCTACCGTTAATGGTCTTTTACAAACCAAACATATTGCGTCTTTTGGCGTTTCTGATGGAGAGAGGGAAACACCGCAATTCCTGTGCCCTGTGTAATGATACTTCCCTTCCTCTGGATAAAATTCTATAGTATAAGAAAGCTCAAAGATCTTTTCTTTTCCTTTAACAAGACCGTTTAAAATATTGTCATACGAAATCTGGTCTTTTAACTTTAATTTTGTATCTTTTAATTTTAAAACCGTTGCCTCTCTGCCCATTTTTTCTAAGGAATGCGCGTCAGAAAAAGAAACTATGGAGCGAGTTGATAACTCCTTTATCCTCCAGTTCATGGAAGGGTCAGATGAAAGTCCTGTTTCTATAGCAAAAATCCGCGGCGCAAACTCTCCAAAACACTCAAGGATACTATCATACCCAGATTTAGAACCATACAATGAAAACCATGGTGTCCATACGTGGCACGGAATGATAACAATTTTAGGATTAATTTCTAATAATAATTCTGCAAGACTTCTTGAGGTTAAGCCTAAAATGGGTCTTCCATCAGCAGAGAGATTTATTCCACGGCGGGAAAGTTCTTTGTTAACCTTTTCTGAAGTTTCAAAATCAGGAGACAGGATTAAATTATGAATTCTATGAGATTTTCCGTTTTCCGTATAGATTGCTGCAACTTCTACTGATAAAAGAAAAAATGGGCCCAATGGATTTTTATCTGCCACTCTCCCCAACTGACCATCTAAGTCAGCTTTATTTTTCAAAGTAAAAATTCCAGGGGAAAATTCATCTAGTTGACTTCTTATTTCTTTAAACCACACGGGATGAGTAAAATCTGCAACTGACAAAATATGTATTCCCTTTTTTTTACCCCACGAGTACATATTGGAAAGATTCATTCTGGGGGAAACAGCCCTGGAAAAACACGAATGGAGATGTAAATCTAGAACCAGTTCCATTTTGACTTATTAAATCACGATGGGATTACAGATTCAACGTATAACACTAGGCAAAAGATGTTCTAAGCGTAGAAGTGCTTGGAACTTTTGGCTGTAACTCCTGAGAAGCTCTTTGAACAACAACGGGTGCACCATTTGCCTGTAATTCTATATGTCCAACTGGCACTCTTCTGGCAAACACGGCAGGAGGCTCAACGACAACTTTTGGAAATTCAAACGCAGAAGTTTTTACGCGCAAATCTTGCGCTTTTAGTCTTTGACGAGCCGCTTCTAGATTTGTCATAAAAAGGTATCTTACTCTCTTGCTTATAAAAATGCAAATTGAGGTATAATAAGTACGTGCAAAAAGTAGGAAACATTCTAGATAAATTTAACCCAGTTGCTGACAAATATATCTCTAGAGAATTTCAGTCCTTTGGAATTTATATGTCAGAAGAATTAAATGACTACAAACACAAATCTCTCTACATAAAGCTTGCTAAAACTACAAACCGAGCACTCTTAGAACGAGCACTTTCCTACTGTAAAGATGCGCGTACTACTTCTCCAAATAAGGGAGCACTATTTATGTGGAAATTAAAACAACTAAAAGACGCAGAGAAAGGAGATAGAAATGCCAAGGTCTGACCTATACGAAAAGGTTTATGAGGTTGTTCGCAAAATACCCAAGGGAAAAGTTACCACATATGGAGCTATTGGCAAAAAACTTCACATGAGTCCGCGAGTTATAGGACAAGCACTTCATGCAAACCCTTATGAAGGTGATGTTCCATGCCACAGAGTAGTAAACCGTGAAGGACGCGTTGCCCCAAATTTTGCATTTGGCGGGAAAGACATTCAAAAAAAGCTGCTTGTGGCCGAAGGAGTAAAATTTAAAAATGAAACTAACGTGGAGTTAGAGAGTTTTCTATTTTTACCATGAGCTGCACGCACTATCTCCCATACAAACCTTCCAGGAAGTGGTAGGACGCTGAGAATCATATAGATTGTCCTTAGGATTGTTCAAATTTGATGTAACCTCTACGCCGCAGGAAATTAAAACATATTGCAAACCGTTTGAGCGGTAAATATATGCTCTTTTATTACCTGTTAAAGGCGCACAAGATGCAGCTCCCCCTGATGGATCACTAGGCAAGGACTGAATATACTGAGGAACCACTCCGGGAATCCAATTACCGCCGTTGTTGGAATAAGCGTCTGATGGATCAGAAGAATAATATGCACCTACTGTATTAGGGTAAGAACCGTTATCGTTATAATACTGCTCTAAAACTGTTTGAAGCTGTTTGAGTGCATTTCTTCTCTGAGAATCTCTTCCTTTCTTAAATTGAGT
>CAZQIA010000106.1:0-3665 GCA_964593215.1 uncultured Gammaproteobacteria bacterium | reverse complement strand
AAATCCACGCTCTTCTGGTAAGACAGAAACGGGCACTTCAGTTTGATATAGATTACCATCTAAAACCTGATGACTTTCAACATTATAAAACGGTGCAATAATTGCAACAGGAAGTCCCAATTTTCTGTATATTTGTGACCAATCTCCCACAACCATTCCTAAACCGCCCTGGGCAGGCATATCTGGTCTATAACATTCCATGGAGGATATGGCAATTGGAGTATAAACAGTAATCACTGGGGCAAGATCAGCTCTCCCAATTGAAGCCAAAAAGTCTCGTTTTTTCTGATCTGGTTCTTTTCTTGGAGCTTCAGATCGGATAAGACTAGTGTGTCTTTTATCTATTCCTTGTAAATTCTGTGCTTGAGCGCCATTTGAGACAACTTCAGCGTGCATAAATTCTTTTTTTATCTTACTAAATCAATGTTTTTTGTGCTTGACGGAATTCTGACGTTTATCTTTATGCCTTCAAGCACAGATTACCGTTTCTACCCTCAACTATTCCACGCATCTCAAGACTTGAAACAATTACCATAAGTTTAAGCGTAGGTATTTTGGTCATTTTCGATAGCCTATCTATACTTAATTCCTCTTTTTGCAATTTGTCAATGATATTTTTTTCTTGAGTTGTCAAATTCAGGCTTTTTTTACCAAAATTGTCTGTAAAAGATGGTTTTATTTCCAGCTCCTTTAATAAATCTCTAGAAGAACTTACTAAAAACGCACCTTCTTTAAGAAGTTTTATTGCACCTCTACTCATACTAGAGTTAATTCCTCCCGGTACTGCAAATACAGGCCTTTTTAATTTTTTTGCTTCTTCTGCTGTTATTAAAGATCCGGAGTCTTCAGCTGCTTCTGTAATCAAAACGCCTAAAGACAAACTTGCAATTATTCTATTTCTGGCGGGAAAACTCCCCACAGAAGGAGGAAATCCTAAAGGGTATTCAGAAATTATTAAGCCGTGAGAATCAAGAATTTGCTCATACAATCTTTGATTTTCTAACGGAGTACAACAGTCTACTCCGCATCCTAATACCGCAATGGTTGAGCCTTGAGCGGTAACTGCTGCCTTATGGGCTACGGCATCTACTCCAAAAGCAAGACCAGAAACTATGCAAAAGCCTTCTTCTACCAACTCTGAAGCAAGTTTTTCTGTTACCTCTTTTCCATAAGATGTAATTTTACGTGCCCCCACTATTCCTATCTTTCTTTCAGCTTTTAAAAGTTCAAGATTTCCTTTGCAAAACAGAACAATTGGTGGAGCGTCTAACTGTTTTAAAGAATCGGGATAATAAGAATCTATATATCCTATTGCCTTAACTTTGGTCTTTTTCAGTTTATTAAGATACTCCTGAAGATTAATCTCTTTTTTGAAAAAATCAAACTTCTCATATAATTTTTGGGTAATTAGCTTTTCAGAAACTTCTTTTTTTCCTAATTTTTCCCAGGCAGTTTTTGCAGATCCAAATGCGCTTAGTAATTTAAGAAATGTTTTAGGCCCTATCCCATCACATAGGGAAAACAAAAGACACGCATCATTTTCAGTCATAGAATTATAATATCTAGTGGGAAATCAGAAGTAAATTATGCAGATATCTGCGCTGAAGGAAAAACTCGGCTCTTGTAACCAGAATAAATTTCTGCAATTCTAGGGTTTAAAACATTGTTGCTTATATTACCACCCGCACCATCATTTGTTAACTGCTTGAAAGCTAATCTTCTAGAGAATTCTCCAAGAGCATACTGTCTGTCTGTCGGATCCTCAATTGCTCTGATTTTATCAACAGGATCCATATTGGATTCTGGGGTTAATAGCTGATCTACAACTTGATCCAACTCTTTCCTTCTTGGTTCCGGAACAAGTTCCTTTATTGCAGTCATTTCCTGAGCTAGTTTATGAGCACTGTCTTTGTTTGCGTCAATCACCGGACCTTCTGGGGTTTGATGAATAACATCACTCACGGGATTTTCTTTTCTGCGGGCCCAATTTTTATCCGGTCTTTCTGGCCATTTAATAGGAGGAATGTTTCCAGGATTGAATTCTGGTAGCTGAGGAGGCCTTACTATGGACACTTCTTCTGTAAGGGGAGAAACGTTTCTTTTAAACATCCCAAAAACTTTTTCCCTAAAAGTTTTTAAGCTACCCGTGCTAGTTTGTGGTTTTTCTTGTTGGAGAACTTTAGTTGGCAACGATGTGTCAGGAGTCATTTCTACCATATTACTACTATAAAAATGTGTGACTAAAAAGTCAATATAAATTAAGCGTTTTGAAATAGTAAAAAATTGTGAAATATATCCGTCTACACATGCTTGCAACTCTTGCAAACCGTCTATGTACTCAAATTGCTTATAAAAATTTGCACACAATTGTATTTTGAGTATAATAATCATATGGCTAAAAAATCTTCTAAAATACCAAAGTCTTTAACCACTGTTACTACTTTTTCCAAAATTATTGCACTTATTCTCTTTGCACTTTTACCAATTGCCGGATTTTTTATAGGAAGAATTTACCAGGAAAAATTAGATAATTTAAAAGTAAGTAGCTCCTTCTCCGTCCCCTACCCAGTGAAATAAAATGGAAAATCAAAGCCCCCAAGCTGTGCCAACAAGCTCTCAGGTTCCAAACTCGAATCCCATCCAAACCCCACCTCATAAAAAATCAAAATTAATCTATGCGTTTTGGGGAATGCTTGCATTATTAATTCTTACCATTGGAGCAAGCACAACGGTCTATATCTCAAAATCCCTAAAACCCAAAGCAGAACTCAAAACGAGTGTCATCCCAACTCCTACTCCCAAATCAATTCCAGTTCTTAAATTAGATACTACAGGTTGGAAAACGTTTACGAATACCAAATATAACTTCTCCTTTAGCTATCCACCAAGATTTGATTTTCAAAAGGGTCCAGGTGAATCAATCACCCCTCTTAAAGACTGGGAAACATCACAATACGCTTTTATTGACAATTATCATAGCCCTAAATCGTTATCCGATTCGCCAGACAAAGGAAACACTTATAAATTTCAAATTACCGCCAACCCCCTTACTCATACCAACAAACCCTTCTCATGCACGACAAATGAAGACTGTAACGCAAAAATGCTTTCAGATTTGTCTATACGAATTAATAAAAACGGTACATATGTAATGAAAATAATAGGAAAAGATGTCGTAGGAATATATGACAAACAAAACGCAGCAGAACCTGGGTATAAATATAGAACCGATCTATATTTTATGGTACCCTCCTCAGATAATTATCTTCTCTTTGATTTAATTACTACTTCTAATGATTTTTCAAAGGATGGTTTAAGCCAAAACTCAATCCTCTCCCAAATCCTCTCCACCTTCAAATTCACAAACTAATTACCCTTTTTCTCAAAGTATGAAGTAAGAATATCTTTTGCAATTGGGCCGGCTATACTAGAACCCTCTCCTCCATTTTCCACTAAAACGGTTACTACTACTTCTGGATTATAAAATGGTGCAAAGACCGTAATCCATGCATGAGGTTTGGTTTCTTTTCCACCTATCTCAGCGGTTCCTGTTTTACACCCTAATTTAATCCGGGTCATTTTCCCAGAGGAAGAAGCGTCTTCTGTATAGTTCATTCCATCAATTTTCAGATGATCATTTTTTACCTTGAAATTAAAAAGCGGCC
>CAZQIA010000105.1:0-3731 GCA_964593215.1 uncultured Gammaproteobacteria bacterium | reverse complement strand
TCAGGTTCAACCAGTAGGAAAGTTTACATACACAAACCCCCTTTATCCAAGTGGTGGCTGGACAGTGACAGCAAAGCCCGATGGGACAATTCTTTCTAACACTAAGACATTTCCCTACTTATATTATGAAGCAGACATTCCAAGTCTATTAATTGAAAAGCCTAAAACCGGATACACAGTTTCTCAAAATGATATTCCCCAATTTCTCTCAGATGTACTTCCAAAACTCGGACTAAATTCAAAAGAAACAAAAGAAATGACTACGTACTGGAAAAACGCGCTTCCTAAAAGTCCATATTATTTTGTTGGCATAATCCCGCAAAGCATCTTAGATTCTATTGCCTCTCTTTCAATTTCTCCCATACCCCAATCACTTATCAGAGTTACATTATATTTTGAACCGCAGGATACAAATGAAACAGTTCAACAACCAACTATTTCCACTCCACAACGTTCAGGATTTACCGCCGTTGAATGGGGAGGGGTTGTAAAAACTGACAAACAATTCACCTGTCTTCAGTAAAATTCTTACAAAGTCTACTTTAAAACGCAGTTGTTTTTCGTTTTTTTTGTTGATATATTGATCACATGAATCACCTTAAAAAGACAGATCCGGAGATTTTTAAACTTACAAAATTAGAAGAAAAACGTCAAAAAGAGGTTTTAGAAATGATTCCTTCAGAAAATTACACTTCCTCAGCGGTTTTAGAGGCATTAGGAACAGTTCTTAATAATAAATACTCGGAAGGATACCCTAAAAAAAGATACTATCAAGGAAATTCTGTAGCTGATGAGGTAGAAACCGTTGCTATAGAACGTGCAAAAAAACTTTTTGGCGTACCCTATGTAAATGTACAAGCTCTTTCAGGTTCAGTTATGAACTTGGCGGTGTATGTGGCACTTTTAGAACCACTTAAGGGAAAGGTCATGGGATTGTCGTTAGCTTTCGGAGGACATTTAACTCATGGACAACCTCAGTCAGCATCCGGAAAGTTTTTCAAATCAGTTTTATATGAATTAGGAAAGGACGGACTACTAGATTATAACGCTATAGAAAAACAGGCTATAGCTGAAAAACCGGATGTAATAGTTTGTGGATTTACGGCTTACCCCAGAACCATAGACTTTGAAAAGTTTTCTAAGATTGCAAAAAAAGTAAACGCATATTTACTTGCTGACATTTCTCACATTGCCGGTTTGGTTGTAGGAGGAGCTCATCCTTCTCCGGTTCCCTATGTAGACATTGTTACCACTACTACTCACAAAACACTTAGAGGTCCTAGAGGGGCACTTATCATGGTTACAGAAAAAGGACTTAAAAAAGATCCAGAATTAGGAGAAAAAATAGATAAAGCAATTATCCCTGGGCTTCAAGGCGGACCTCATGACAACCAAACAGCTGCTATTGCAGTATCCCTTCTGGAGGCAGCAAAGCCTTCCTTTAAGAAATACGCTGAACAAATTGTAAAAAACTCTCAGGCACTTGCTGAAGAATTATTAAAATATGATTTTGATTTAGTATCTGGTGGATCAGATAATCATTTAATTCTTATAGATTTGAGAAATAAAAGTACCAGTGGAAACGTAGCAGCTCTAGCGTTAGAACAGGCAGGAATAATTCTAAATAAAAACGGTGTCCCGTTTGACACCAACCCTCCATTTTACCCTTCCGGTATTAGACTTGGAACCCCGGCCATAACAACAAGAGGACTCAAAGAGTCCGACATGAAAAAGGTTGCTAAATGGATTAATACAGCAGTTGAAGAGGTAAAAGGAAACCAGGTTCCCTCAGAAAAAGAAAAACGCTCAGAATGGTGGAAAAAACAAAGACAGGAAATTAGGAAAAACAAAAATCTTTTGAAAATAGGGAAAGAAGTAAAAACCTTTGCGTCTAAATTTCCTCTCCCATAAGGTTTATCTCGTAGCAATAACAGTCATCCACTCGGAGGTTTCAGGGTCAAAAGGCTTCACCATTGAAATAGGACCATAAGCACCTTTATATTCTCCTTTATTTCCCGTGATAATTACGTCTCTAAAACCTGCATTTTTTAAGACAGGCTCCAATTCATTATTCTTAATGTATTTAATCTCAATTGAGTTAATACCTTTATAAATCCATCTTCCGGATTCAGATGTAAAATTAATCACGTTGTGAATTAATGTTTTTTCGTCTTTTACATCAAAAAACTCTATATACATCTCTTCCTGATTTTTATTATTTTTTGACTTATCAATCTTAAAGTACAAAAATCTTCTGCGTCTTTGAATAACACGCTCCAGATTTAAGAGCTGAAAAACTATAACGCCATCTTTTCTTACTATTGAATGCAACTGATTTGCAATTTCTTCTGTTGCAACAGGAAAGTATGGAAGCGCACCTCCCATACACACAACCGCATCAAAAGAAGCGTGAGGAAATAGCTTGGACAGATTTGAATAATCTGTTTGCTGGAAAGAAACCCGTTTTCTGACTTCTGAAGAAAGTTTGTTTCTTTTACTGTTTGCAAACTCTATCATGAGAGGATTATTGTCAACACCCACTACTTCCTCTATTCCCTCCTGCGCAAGCCTTATACTGTATTCACCTGTGCCAATTCCTAAGTCTAAAATTTTCTTTGCTTTATGCTTTGTGAATATTCTGAAAAGCGTAGGGAATTCAAAATCAAAGCGTTTTTCCCAGTCCACCATCTGATCATAATTTTCTAAAACAAATGAGGCGTACTGCCCTTCTTCAAGTTTGGGTATCTCATTTTTTAAGATGTGTCCAAAAACATCTCCTCTTGCAAGGGTTCCCAAAAACACGCCTTCTTTGTTCACCACAGGAATCCTCGTGAAATTGTACCTATACATGAGTTTTTGTGCCTCCAGCAAGTTTGTTTCCGGGGTAACAGACACTACATCTTTAATCATAATCTTGGAAACAGGACTTTCTAAAATCTTTTCAATGTGTTCTGGATTTCTCAACTCTTCATCTTCTACGTTGTAGAGTTGAGAAAAGACGTCTTCTTCTGTTACGAAACCTACAAGCTTTTTATCGTGAATTACTGGAAATCCGGAGTAGCCTACGGTGTAGATGATACGCGCAAGGTCTTTGACAGGTATGGTATCCTCAATCCATACAGCGGAGGTCTGCATGGCATCTCTGACTTTCATGTGGCTATTGTAACATATAAATTACTGTAATAATATGCTTATGTTCTTCTTCTTATTCCAATTCCCTGTATTCTCTCTTCCCATCTTTGAATTGCTGCCTCTCTGCCTATTTCAACAGTTTGATTAAATCCTACTGTTTTTGTTCCGCCTCTTTCCCATACGATTCTTTCTAAAATGAATCTTGTCATTTCGATCCTAGCTCCACCTGGAACTGTAGGATTAATATAGATTTTGTCTTTTTTACCTCTAGCTTCTTCGTATCCAATAGATTCAAAAAGGGTTTCTATTCGTTCGTAACCCGGAACATGATTAACCCAGGTGATGATCCTACTATAACCCGCCTTAAAGATTTCCTCAGTTCTATCTACAAGAAGTCCAATTCCTATTCCTAATTTTTCATATTCAGGTGCAACAACGTGCATTTGTGTATGGGATTGCTTCATTCTTGATTCAACGTTGTTTGCCCAAGGATCTCCTTGTAAATTAGGAACAAGTGCCCCAGATGCGTCTATGTCCACACCCTCAAGCCAACTAGTAGCTCCTGCAATAATACCGTCTTTTTCTACTACTCTTGTTCT
>CAZQIA010000104.1:0-3767 GCA_964593215.1 uncultured Gammaproteobacteria bacterium | reverse complement strand
CTTTCTTTGCTCTATATTTATTATCCACTTATTTTTATTTTTCTAGATCCGCCACCGCTTAAGCCTATCCCAGAAAAAGGTGAATTCATAAGAATTGAAAAAATTCGCGCGCAGGCTCCTATTGTAGAAAACGTAAATCCATGGGATGAGAAAGAATACAGAGCTAAATTATTTAAGGGAGTTGCTCAAGCCAAAGGAACATCTCATGTGGGAGAGAAAGGAACCATATTTCTTTTTTCCCACTCGTCAGATTTACCGTGGAATATTACCCAATATAATGTGGCGTTTTACAAATTAGGGAATCTGAAAAAAGGAGATTCTGTGGAACTTTATAAAGATGGCAAGAAGTATGTGTATAAGGTACGGGAAAAACGTGTGGTGTGGCCAAATGAAGTAAGATATCTCAAAGAAAATTTAGATAAAAACCAATTAATTTTGCAAACATGCACTCCAATTGGCACAGATCTTCAAAGACTTCTTATTTTTGCCGACCCTACGAAATAAATTATTTTTTTGAATATATACACAACTCTGGCTCTGAAACCGCTTCCAACCATGAGCTTTTGAATTTTTCAATTGAGATATTTCCTTTATCTTCATGTGCTGGATCATGAAAAAATACGTTTCCATTTTCTATACCCAAAATTACGACCCTATGCAACGAGAATCCTTCTTTATTTCTTAAAGTTCTCGAATCTAAAACAACTTCACAGATATTTCCTTCTAAAAGTTTGTTCTCTAATAACTCGAGCGTGGGTTTTTGCTTATGAAATATAAAATTTGGATGAGAGAGAACTTTTTTAATATCTTCAGAATAAGACTCTATGTCTTTTGTGTTTTCTATGTAGTAGTTAAATTCTTTTTCCGAAACAGATTTTCTTAATCCCTCTAAACCTTCATGCGCCCACGCTTTTGCATCTACAAGGTCGTATTCTTCAATTTTTACACCTTTGTCCATTATCCATAGCCAAAATTTATACGCCCACACTACATATCCTTCTTTCCATTCTGATATTCTTGCTATGTCTTGTAGGGAAACTTCAGGGAAAAAGTATTTTGCGACCATTGCATAAGAGGCCAAAGCACAAGATTTAGAATCAGGTTGTGAAACATATGGAATCTTTAACATTGTGCCAAGTATAGCAAAAATCTATAACGTTGACAGAAATAACATTCAGTGGTAATCTACACTCATGAGATTGGTATTGTACATTCTCATTAATAGTGTTGCGGTGTATGCTGCCTCCCGCATAGTCCCTGGTGTTCAAGTTGCAAACGTCCCCACAATTGTAATTGTTGCAATAGTACTAGGAATTCTTAACTCAATAGTTAAGCCAGTATTGGTTTTTCTAACTTTTCCAATTACAATTTTAACTTTAGGACTTTTTATTTTTGTAATAAATGCATTAATGGTTTTACTTGCTGCGTGGTTAGTTCCAGGATTTAAAGTAAACGGATTTATTGCGGCACTTCTGGTAAGCATAGTTATCTCTCTTGTATCCTGGTTTCTTAACTCAATTCTCAACTAGTCCCTTTAAGATATCTACATTTTCTTTATTGGGTCCGCTCTTGTTTTCTCCCGGGACTTCTAGAATAAATGGAATATTTTTTGTTCTTGGGTCATTAAGAAGTAATTTAAAAGGCTCAAGAGTCATAGTTCCCTCTCCTATATTTTCATGTCTATCTCTGAAAGATCCGAGCGGATCTTTGCTGTCATTCACCTGAAACACCTCTAGTTTTTCTAAACCTATCAGTGAATCAAATTTTTTGAAAAACTCGTCAAATTTTTCTTTAGTAGAAATATCGTACCCCGCGGCCCACATATGGCAAGTGTCTAAACACACTCGGATTCGAGAACTATTTAGCTCAGAAATCATCTGCCCTATTTCCTCAAGAGTTGCACCAATTTTGTGCGATCCTGCGTTTTCAACTATAAATAACGTGTTTTCTGGAGTATTTTCTAAAACCTGTGTAATATTTTTTATTACCGTAGCAAATCCAATTTTTTGATCGTTATCCTTGAAAGAACCTACATGAACTATGGTACCTTTTATAGAAAGTGCGTGAGCGGTTCTTAGTTCAGAGATAAGAAATTCTACCGATTTTTTCCCAATTTCATATTCGTTTGCTAAGTTAATAATGTAAGGCGCATGAAAATAAATAGGATCAATTTTAAGTCTTTCTTTGAGTTCTAAAAATTCGTTTATCTGACTATTCGAAATATTTCTAGAAGACCACATTCTGGGAGAATTTGAAAAAATCTGAAATGTATTTGCTCCTATCTCCTGAGCTTTTGAAAATGCATTCTGGAGTCCGCCTGAGGTTGAAAGGTGTCCGCCTATTTTTGGCATGCGGCTATTTTACCACGTTTTGAGGATTGTTATTTATAACACCTTCTACATTTTTAACGGTAGTATCTAGTATCATCTCTAAAGCCTCATGACTATTAAATGCGTTGTGCGGAGTAATAAGTACGTTTTTATGATGTAAAAGCATCTCCTCTTCTAAGATATGCATTAAGCTCTCATTATTAAATTCTTTAGACAAAAGCTGTTTTTCCTCCTTTAGCGCCGGTTCATCTTCACAAACATCTAACCCCACACCCCTTACTTTCCCACTCTCTACATATTTTAAAAGTGCTTTTGTGTCCAGTAGCCCGCCTCTAGATGTATTTATAATAACTACTCCATCTTTCATTTTTTGAAATGCTTCATCATTTATCATGTGCTGAAGTTCCGGAACATATGGGACATGCAAAGAAATAATATCTGAGGTTTTTAAAAGTGTATCCATGTCAACTATTTTAAAATTTAGCTCTTTTTCTAGTTCCGGATCAGGACTTCTTTTATACCCAATAACGTTCATTTTAAATCCGTGTGCAATTTCTATAACGTGTTTTCCTATACTTCCAACTCCCACCACCCCTAAAGTTTTCCCCGCTAAATCAAATCCTGTCAATCCCTCCGGAGAGAAAAAACCATCTTTTACCCGGGCATCCGATTCAACAATTCTTCTTGCAATACCCAGTAATAGTGCAAAAGTATGCTCTGCAACGGTAATTTCTCCATATCCTGCAACATTGCAAACAATAATGTTTTTTGCTTTACACGCTTCTAAGTCTATATGGTCAAATCCAGTAGACATAGTGGTAACAAATTTAAGGTTTGGAAGTTTCTCTAGTACTTCTTTTGTAATGGGAGAGCTAATAAAAATAATAAGACCTTCTACGTCTTTTATTTTTTCAAAGTCAGAAGATGTTAGAGGTTTTTCCGAAAAAGTTAGTTCAAAGCTTGACCCTAGTTTTTCCTGTAAAAATTTTTGCTCCCATTCTTGGAGTTCAAAACCTGCTATTTTTGGCATAGTACTACATTAACATAAATTCATTTCTCTCATCAATGGATAAAGTCTTGTGTTCTCCTTTAGCAATTTTGTCTTCCAAAATAAGTTTAGATACAAAGTCTTCTACGTGAGAACCAATGTAGCGCCTCATGTTTCTTGCACCTGCCTCCAGATCATAGGATTCATTTACGATTTTTGTTATTACTTTATCATCAAATGAAAGAAAGATCTGATCATTTTCAAGAGTTTTAAGAGATGAGGCAAGTATTAGTGATGCAATTTTTTTTGCCTCTTCAACTTCAAGAGGTTTAAAGATAATAACATCGTCAAACCTGTTTAGAAGCTCTGGTTTGTAAATATTATTCTGGAGTAAAAACTGAACAAGCGGATCTTTAAATTCTTCTATTTTTTTGCCGGATGAGACAAAT
>CAZQIA010000103.1:0-3794 GCA_964593215.1 uncultured Gammaproteobacteria bacterium | reverse complement strand
TAAAAATTGATCCAAAATTTATTCAAAAAATCCTTCAGAAAAATTCTCATCTAGATATAATTCTAGTTGCTGGAACCAACGGAAAGACCACTACCAGCAAGCTTATTCAAGAGGTTTTAGAAAAAACAGGAAAAAATGTTTTTAGAAATGCAGCTGGCGCAAATTTACTCAATGGAATTGCTTCCGCTTTAATAAAACACTCAAGCATGAATGGAGTAATTTCTCATAACATTGCCATTTTTGAGATCGACGAGAACAATCTGCCAATTCTAATTACTGAGTTATCAAATCTCGAAAATCGAATATCTATTATCTTATTGAATTTATTCCGAGATCAGTTAGATAGGTATGGGGAAGTAAATACCGTTGCAAAAAACTGGCTTGAAGCGTTAAAAAAACTACCTGATGACACAAACCTCATCACAAACGGCGATGACCCAATGCTACGGTTCATTGGAGAAGAATCGGGTCTTGTGGTAAATTTTTTTGGTTTAGAAAAAACGCTTATGAAAAAAAGGGAAATTTCTTCAGATGTAGACTTTTTATATTGCCCTAAGTGTTCCACTAAATTAGTCTATTCTAGGCATTCATATTCTCATTTGGGTAACTACACATGCCCCACGTGTAAATTTTCAAATAAGAATGCTGTAACATATAAAAAAACTTCGAGTTCACTTTTTGGAATATACAATATATACAACAATTCTGCAGCCACACTTCTTCTAGAAAAAATTTACAAGATTTCCGAAGATAAGATTAGTAAATCTCTGGAAACTTTTTTACCAGCTTTTGGAAGACAGGAAAAAATAGACTTTCAGGGAAAACAGATATTTCTTCTTCTTTCAAAAAACCCTACCGGTTTTAACCAGTCAATAGAGGCTATTTTAGAACAAGATAAAAAACCACATGTACTTCTGTTATTAAATGACAGAGTTCCTGACGGAAGAGACGTCTCTTGGATTTGGGATGTAGATTTTGAACTCTTGAAAGACTCCAGCTTTATAACCGTTTCTGGTGACAGAACGTATGATATGGCACTCAGAATTAAATATTCAGACATTACAAAAATGACTCCTGTTGAAAACTTAGAAGAAGCATTAACTTCTGCAATAGAAAAGACTCCAAAAGAAAAAACACTCTATATTTTAGCTACTTATTCAGCCATGCTTGACGTAAGAAAAATAATGAAAGGACGAGCAATACTGTGATGAGACATCAAATCACCATTGGCTGGCTATACCCGGAGCTTATGAACACCTATGGTGACAGGGGGAATATTATTGTGTTAACAAAAAGATGTGAATGGCGAAATATTTCAGTAAATGTAAAACGAATTTCTATAGAAGAAGACCCTAAAGACATACAGGCATGCGATCTACTATTTATGGGGGGGGCGCAAGATACCCAACAGGAAATAGTAAACAAAGATTTGTTTGAGAAAAAAGGCAAAACATTAAAGGGTATGATTGAAGACGGAACCCCAGGGCTCTATATTTGCGGAGCTTATCAGTTCTTAGGTAGATTCTATAAAACTGCAGATGGGAAAAAACTTCCAGGTCTTGGAGTATTTCCGGTTTTTACAGAAAATCCCGGAGAGAAGACTTCAAGGCTTATTGGTAACATTGTAATAGAATCTGGTGGGAAAAAAGTAGTGGGCTTTGAAAATCATGGAGGAAGAACGTATTTTGAAAACCACACAACCGCATTTGGAAAAGTTTTAAAGGGTTATGGAAATAACGGTAAAGATAATACAGAAGGAATTATGTATAAAAACTCCATAGGGTCTTACATGCATGGACCTATTCTACCCAAGAACCCAATTATTGCAGACTGGCTCATCAAAAAAGCCCTCGAGAAAAAATACTCTAAGGAAATAGGGCTTGGCAAATTAGACGATCTTCTGGAGGCAAAGGCTAAAGAACTTATTGTAAAACGTGAATTAATATAAACTTATTCTACACTTGCAGCAAACCGAATCATCTGTACTCTTTTTTGTTTATGTATGTCTTCTAATGATAATTTCCTCCCGATAACCTCATTTCTTCCAAGAGCTTTATTCATCTCGCCTTCAATCACACTTAAAGTATCCAGTAACAATTCTGTCCTAGCATTAAACTCTTTAATATGCCCCTCGATTACAAATCTTGCTTCCTGCTCTCTTCCTGGGGTAAGCATTAGTACGTCCTGCACCCCTCTTACTCTTTGATAATATACATTATCTAACCACATTATTTGTCCCAAATACCCGCTTCCTTTATGAATCGCATTTCCGAACTTTGCAAGCGACATGATTTCACTTTCGTCTAAGAATTCTACTTTTGTACCTGGCATGAATTTTTCGTTGGGACCAAATAGAACCGCGTTGATAAAATGTCTTTGCTGTGCAGGTGAAGCAGCACAGACTGTTTTGCTTCCTGGAAGAACCATGGTACCGGTTCTTTCTGCAAGACTTATCATCTCGCCTACGTTTGGAGTCTTGCTAAGATAATCCGGTTCACTCTCGTGAACGTCCATCCAAGATCCTAATGCTCCCAAAGTGCCGGCTGCTGAATTTGAAAGCACTAAAACAGCGGGAGGAATTTCTCCGGTTTTTTCCATAGCCCCTTCTGCGCGAAAAGACAAATAGTGAGGAAGAAATTTTAATATATGCAGCAAACCGAACATCTCATGGGCACTTAAAGGCCTGTCTTTATCTTTTCTATTTTTCAATAAGCCTAAATAACCGTCTCTAACTAATGCAATAGTCTGCATCATATCTCTGTAGGACTCTCCAAGTCTTCTTTGTTCTAGTCCGCTCACTGGAATTGGATGAGGTCTGCCATTTGGATATCTACTAGGGCTTGTTCTAAAAGTATTGGGGCGGTAATCGAAGTCTATTTTTTCTACAATTTCTGGTAGCTCTCTATCACTTGTTAATGGAATGCCTGTGCTGTCAATAAACTTTGCAGCATGAACTTCAATAATTCCAACATGAGCTCCTTGTGACTTTGGTTGAAGTGAAGCAAGAGAATCCGGTTGACTTTTTGATTTTAATTCTTTCAAGAACTATATTATAGGATATTTACTTTTCTATGTCAATTTTAAACGTTGAAGTGTAGCTTCAAAATTACTACAATTTCGCACAAGAAAGTTGATCTTAGAACAGTAGTCTTAACTACGTTAAAAAATGCGGCTTTACAACCTTGAATTGAATTTGTCTAAAATCCGCCCCCGAAGGAAGCACCACTGGACCAATACGTCCGCTCTTTTTGTTAATCCAAGTTCTTGCTATCATCATTCTTGGTTCCGATTCATACTGAAAAGGTACGCTATCAGCTTCTCCACCAATATATTCTGTTCCCATAAACAGCATATGAATTCTTGCTCTAGCGTGTTTTATATCATCTGAGTGCACGGGTCCTGCACCAACTATAATCGACAGCGGAAGAGACCTTCCAATGATTTCACCCTTTACCGGATCTATAGAAAGGTCAATATGGGGTTTTCCCATAGGAAGAAGTACTTCTTGAAAATATTTCAGAGGGATACTGTCTAATTTTGGCTCAAGAACTATAAATCCCCTACTATCACCTATACCCGTTAAAGGTATTTCTAGTGATTCCACTTGATTCCAAGGATTTCCTTTTTTCACATTTTTTGCCACGGCGGTTAAAGGATCAACGGAAAAGGGTTTGTTAAATCTAAATTTAACTTCTTTCCTCATCCTTTCGGAGGTAAATTGTCTATAACACTCTGTTTGGTTTAACATGAAGCTAAGTATATTATAGGTTGTAATAAAAGTCAAGCTTGCCAGA
>CAZQIA010000102.1:0-3803 GCA_964593215.1 uncultured Gammaproteobacteria bacterium | reverse complement strand
CTTCAATTTTCTCAGACTAAAAAAGAAAACAAGAAGCAGACAAAATAATGCAAGAAGTGTAATCGCTGGAAGATAGAAGTTTGGAAAATCTACTGATTTTACTACCCAATGCTGACCCCACCAAAGATTTTTAGGAAAAAGAAATAAATGAATGTAGGCGTATATGACCTTAGGTATGGTTAAAACTCGTTCAAAAAAAGTAGCCTCCATAATAGGGGCAATTTTTTGGTGGTTTATATACACATGCGCTATTCCTATACGCATGTAAAGATAGGTGAAAAAAACTATGCTAACACCAGTGACAATTTCATATATGTTTTTTCGATTTTTTAAAAATGTGAGAAGCAGTATGGAAGGAAAAAAAAGAATCCCAGATTCTTTGGAGAGTAAAGATAGGAGAAGCAGGAGTGAAATTGCGAATCCTTTCTTCCACGAGATTTTACTTGAAAAAGATAGTAGTAAAGCTGAAATTCCAAAAAGCGGGAACAGTATGTCTTGTAAATTTGCAGCGTACACTGCTGTTTCTACATTTCCCGGATGAATTAAGAACAAAATTCCCAAAATTAGACTTAATGTTTTATTAAAGAACTTAGAGAACAGAAGATAGACTAGAAAAGTGGTAAGAATGTGAAGAAAAAGCTGTAATGAGTGGAAAATAAACGCTTGCCCAAAAGAGAGCTGAAAAAGAAGGGAAGTGATAAGTGTAAAAACAGGTTTGTAATAAATTCCTGAAAGATTTACTGTGTCTCCAGTGTAATAACTGCTTCCCGTGAAAAAAGAAAGGAAATTAAAGTTTCTAATAAGAGGATTGTCTAGGATGTAGATGTTGTCATCCGCCACAAACCCATTCAAAAAAACAGGAGAAAAAACAAGAATCCCTAAGGCTAAAAAGAGAGAAAAGATTTGGAACTTACTTAAACGTTCTAGAAGTATGAACATGAGGAAAGTGTATCACTCAGACATTAATTTGTCAGTATGAGGTACAACTTGAACCTGTGTTTCAAAGAAGTAATTTTTTAATAGTCTAGGTTTTTTCAAAAGTCATTCTAAAGTGATTCATCACTCCTCTTTCAAACATCTTTCTGTTTGCAGCATTTCGTAAACTTTGGATTTGTAGCCTAAAATCAGCATCTGTCACATATTTTGGGGCAAGCTTTGCTCTACCCCAGAGTAATTTTGGGGTCATTCTGCGAGTTCTATCTCCCCACTCTTTCATTGTTTGGATGTAGTCATCTCTTCCGCTGTTCACCTCAACTAGTGCAAAACCTTCTGCCTCAGCTGCTTCAATAACCTGTTCTTTTCCGTTTGGCAACCATGATCCGGGATAAAACTTCTCAAGAAGAGCAAAAAGAAATTCGTTTGAATCTTTTGGCGCTTGTAACGAGGCGCTATCTGGGTCAGGCATATTCTCCCAGACCATTGTTTGAACAAACATTCTTCCGTTTTCTGGCAATACGTTTCTACCTAATCTGAAAAAGTCTCTATAAATTTGATCCTGTTGACCATTCCGAAACTCTTCTGGAGAACAAAAGTGTTCCATTGCACCTATGGATACAACAGCATCAACACTTCCAATTTGCTGCGGAGTAAGGTCTTTCCAGTCTTTCAAACGAGCATCAAGTCCTCGTTTTCTGCACTCTTCTGCCTGTGTGGGAGATAAAGTAAAGCCAACACCTAAGCCTCCCCTATCTTTTATTGCTTTAAGCATGTTTCCCCAACCTGATCCGATATCTGCAACTCTCATTCCTCTTCTAAATCCAACAGAATCTAGTACATATTGATGTTTTGCAGCTTGAGCCTGTTCAAGGGTTTGTGTAAAATTGCCGTTGTAATACGCTGCTGTTACGTCTGCATGGGGACCTAAGCCCCGTTTTAACATGTCAGACATCCAATCATAGGTTCTTGCAATTTCGTGTCCTCTTGCCATTCGCAGAGTGTACAAATTAATTGTAGTAATTTCAAGATCTGAAGATACAGAGTCGGTGTTTAAAGAGTACTACGTGAGGCGGAAATCCAGACGTCAAAAGGAATAAAGCTTACGACATAAAATTAAAATAACTAATCGTTAAATTATCTTTAGCTTAACGGCAGCAAGAGTCAGTGCGGCTATGGAGTTACTTTCTGTGATTTCTCCATTTCCAATCATCTCTAAGGCATTTTTAAGCGTAACTTTTTTAATTTGGGTTATTCCCTCAGATGCTTTTTGGTTTAAATCAGTCTTGGTAACATTTTTTGCTATGAATACATAAGAAAGCTGACCAGTCCACCCATTTGCTACTTCCTGAATTCCTATTTCTTCCCAATTCTTAGAAACTAAACCTGATTCTTCCTGTAATTCTCTTTTTGCAGCAACTAGAACATCTTCATTATCGGAGGAACCATGTGGAAGTTCATAGTGAGTAAGGTTAGTTGTGTATCTTTCCGTACGAATAAAATATACACAGTTGTCATTGGTTAACGGGACGATAATTACACAGGGTGGAAGGTTAAGGGAAAAATATTCCCCACCATTTCCATTAGGCTTTTTAACTTTATCTTTCGTAACTTTGAAATACGGATTTTTGTGTACTATTTCTGATTCTAATTTTTTCCAACTACTCATGAGGTGATTTTTCCATGCAGGACAATAAAGTGTGACGCCAAGGGGATTCGAACCCCTGATCACAGCGCTGAAAACGCTGGGTCCTAGGCCACTAGACGATGGCGCCGTTTTGTGACCTTACAATTATACGAATTTTGAGCTTAAAAAACAAACGTCGGAGCTACTTCTAGATTTTTTGTTTGTTAATTCTTTTATTTCGATGTTATATTAATTGAACTAATTTCTTCACAATTCTTTCCAATACTAACTTTAAACGCTTAACTTGCGCTTTTCTATTCTCTTCGTAATTCATGATTAAATCTTCTTTTTTAACTTCTCGAGTATCTCTTTTGCAGTTTCTTTTCCTCCTAGTCCAAAAGCTAAGCCTCCGGCTAGCGCAACCATAGCAACTATTCCACCAAAGAGAATTCTAATTAAATCACTTGCTATTCCCAACTGGTTTAAAACTACTAAAAATACAAACGTTAAAACTGCGTAGCGTGCAACTACCGCGACTGTTCTTGCTGACTCTTTTGAAAGACCTTGAACTGATGCTTTTACCACATCATAGACAAGCTTTGAGATAACAAAACCTACTATAAGTAAAAGCACAGATACAAATACATTAGGTAGGAACAACAAAACATTATTTAAGACCTCTACAAAGCGTCCCAACCCCCACACGTCTGACGTAGGAACTAAGAATAAAACTATTACAAACCATCTGACCATTTCAGAGATAATGTTTGAGAGATCAACTCCTTCTTTAGGTTCAGGAAAGCCGTATCTTTTCAAAAAAGCGTTAAATCTGACAAATTTAAAAAGCTCAACTAAAATTTGCTTTAAAAATGTGGCAATAATTATTCCAATAAGAAGTACTATTAATCCTGAAATAAAGCGTGGAACAAAAGATGCAAGATTTGAAAGAGTTGTGTTTACAGTTTCTTGAAGTACCGAATTTACACCATTCATAAAAATCACCTCCAATCAAATTTTTGTCATCTAAAATCTAATACGAAAATTTGTTGGACTCTGAGTCCCGAGGGACGAAGAGTAGCATTATTTAATTTACAAGTATATTGTCAAATGAGTAAGAAATTGTCAAGTATATATTGACTTTTTTAATAATCCATATTATAAGAAATGATATTCCTACATGGCAAAACTAAAAAAAACGCCCTCAAATTCCTCTGACAAAACCACTCAGCAAAAATACGCGCTT
>CAZQIA010000101.1:0-3878 GCA_964593215.1 uncultured Gammaproteobacteria bacterium | reverse complement strand
ATCCTGTAGAGTACAGAATTAAAGGGGTTAATCAAATTCAGGTAAATACAAAAACAAATTTAACTTTTGCAAATGGGCTCCGTTCTATTTTAAGACAAGACCCAAATGTTGTTTTTGTGGGAGAAATTAGAGATTCAGAAACAGCAAGCATTGCGGTAAACGCAGCACTTACTGGACATTTGGTTTTATCAACCCTTCACACAAATGACGCAGCAACTGCTCTCCCCCGTTTAATAGACATGGGAATTGAACCATTCTTGGTTGCCTCAACGGTAAACGTTATCATAGCTCAAAGGTTAGTTCGAAAAATCTGTGAGATGTGCAAAGCTTCTTATCCCGTTGCAACACTTGAGCTTACCAAAAATATTCCAGCTGCAGCAATTCAGAGACATTTTGGCAACAAAGACGTTGTCCATGTTTTTAAAGGACGCGGATGTAAAATTTGTCACTCAACGGGGTATACTGGAAGAATAGGAGTTTTTGAAGTATTAGAAATTTCTAAAGAAATTAGAAAACTGATTACTCAAAAAAGCGATTCTGATGTTATTGTAAAAAAAGCTGTAGAAGAAGGGATGACCACAATGCTTGATGACGGATTAGATAAGGCATCCCGCGGGCTTACAACAATTGAGGAAGCGCTCAGAGTTACAAAGATAGAAACAACATGAAAACAAAGAATATCTCCATTTCAACTGCAGAAAAGATGGGAATGATCAGTAACATTGCCACTATGCTTTCTGCTGGAATTTCTATTTTAGACACAGTGGATTCCTTATTGGAAGATTCAAAAGGAAATCAGAAAAAAATTCTTGAAGAACTACGTGCAGACCTAATCCAGGGAAATCACATTTCAACAAGTTTTGAAAAATTCCCAAAAGTATTTGATAACGTTACGGTTAATCTTATAAGAGCCGCTGAAGAAGCTGGAACACTTGACGTAACGTTAAAAGATTTAAAAGACACTATTAAACGGGATGCGGAATTTAGGGACAAAATAAGAGGCGCGCTTATTTATCCGATTCTTATCATGTGCGTTTTTATAGGAGTCCTTGTAATGATTCTCTATGTTGTGATCCCTAAGATTTCCTCAGTTTTCTCAAAATTAAACGCAAACCTTCCGCTTCCCACTAAAATTCTTATCTACATGTCTAATGTTCTCGTGAATCAAACTCCACTAGTAATCTTGAGTATCATTATCATTATTGCAGTAGTTGTTTTTCTCTATAAGAAAAACAAAATTCTTTTTCTTAGTTTACTTTTTAACCTACCGCTAGTAACTAGACTTGTGAAGGAAATTGATTTGGCACGATTTTCTAGGTCAATGTATCTTTTGTTAAACGCTGGAATCCCCATCACGTCTGCTCTGGATCTTGCACAGGAAGTTGTAATGAAAAAGCAGGTAAGAGACGCTATTTTAAAAGCCAAAGAAAAAGTAACCGCGGGAGATAAATTTTCCGCCGGATTAAAAGATGCAAAAACAATTTTTCCCAGCATCATGATAAAAATTACAGAGGCAGGAGAAAAAAGCGGATCTTTGGATAAATCTATGATGGACGTTTCTGAATATCTGGATTACAGAGTTTCCAATACCTTAACGCTTCTTACCACGCTCATAGAGCCTCTCATGCTTATCTTTGTAGGCGGAATGATTGGCGGAATGATGCTTGCTATTATTGCACCTATTTATGGAATTATTGGACAAGTTGGAGGATCCAGATAGGGTATGTATAATTCTTTAAAAAAAACAAAAGGTTTTAGTCTTATAGAGGTGCTTCTAGTTATTAGCGTTTTTCTTATTCTTGCCGGATTCGGCGTCAACAGCATCCTAAACGTGAGAGACTCATCATCATCTACCTCCACCATCTATACGTTGATTAGTGATATTAAGAATCAACAAACAAAAGCAATGAGCGGCGATACTGAGGGAAGAGGAACACCAGACACATACAGTGTTTACATACAATCTAATAAATACACTCTTTTTCATGGAGAGAATTATTCCGCTTCTGATTCAAGCAACTTTTCAGTTACGATGCCTCAGGATTCACTTCTTTCTACAACTTTTAGCTCAAATAAAATTATTTTTGCGTCTGGAAGCGGAGAAATAGAAAACTTTACATCCGGACAAGACACAATAACACTCAGAAATACTGTAACAAACCAGCAGAGTGTACTTCAGTTAAATAAATATGGTGTAGTTGTAAGAACAAAATAATGAATATATATAAATATAAGAAAAAAAATAAAGGAGCACTTTTAGTTGAGGTTCTCTTAGCAATGGCATTGTCTAGCATACTGCTTCCGGCTCTTCTCACCGGTCTTTTTACCTCATCCCAGGGAAAAACGCAGCAAAATAAAAGAGTTGTTGCAGTTGCGCTTATGAAGGAGACTGAAGAGGCTGTGAGATCTGTTAGAGAAAAGGGGTGGTCAAGTATTCCTGCTGCCGGAACATATCATCCCGCAATTTCTTCAAATGCATGGTCTTTACAATCAGGAACGGAATCTATAAATGGATACACAAGAAGCGTTGTGGTAAGCGACGTATATAGAGATTCAAATGGCGTTATAGTACAAAACGGAGGCTCTATTGATTCATCTACTAAAAAGGTGGATATTTCAATAGCCTGGGGATTTCCGTATGCTTCCGTTGCAACTTCCACCATGTATTTAACGCGTTACCTTCAAAATGCCGCCTCAACTCAAACAAGCCAAAGTGATTTTACAAACGGAACAACTTCCAACACTGCAGTTACTAACACAAGCGGCGGAGAGATTGCTCTTGCGCCTAACACAAAAGGAAAGTGGTGCAGCCCATCCTTTTCTTCAACTACTATTTCTCTCCCTGATGGGCCACCTGTTTCCGTTTCTGCAACAGCAAGTGCCTCCGTTACAACACCTAATGATATTTTTGTAGCAACATCCCCTACATCTTCAAACGTCTATAAGCTAGCCTATTTTAATGTTCCGGCAGACGTTGATCCACCCGTTGCTACGCTTGAAGGAACTTTCACTATGGATAACACTAAATATTCAGGGGGAACTTTTCCCAGTGGAACGGGATTAGACAACAGTTTTATCACTAATCAGGTGAAATACTACAAGTCTACGGGAGGGAATTTATACGCGCTTTTAACTACCACTAAATCTGATAAGGAAGTCGTTGCTATTCAGGTTAAAAACGGAAGTTCTTTTTCTTATCAAGACGCAACAAACCAAATCTTTAAATACTGGACATTTTTTGATACAAAGTTGTATGGATCAGCTTCAGGACTAGACACTGGGTATCTAAGTCCAAGCGCAAACGCGTCAGATTCTGGAGGAGACGGAAACGGATATGAATCAAATCCCACACGAGCGTACTCTTCAAACACTTCCTACGCAACAGATAATAACAGTGGAAACGGCACAGGAACAAATTGCACTGGAGCTGACAAAGATAAACATAGATTTTATAATTACGGTTTTTCCATACCAACTGGGGGAACTATTGACGGCATAGAAGTTAGGCTTGACGGAAAAGCTGACAGCACTACCGGTTCTCCTAAAATGTGTGTGCAATTATCCTGGGATGGAGGAACTTCCTGGACCACTGCAAAAACCACAAACAACCTTACAACAAGTAATGCTACCTATACTCTTGGAACAGCTTCAGATAACTGGGGGCGCACATGGGGAGCAAGTGATTTTAGTGACGCAAACTTCAGGCTACGCGTAATTGACGTTGCAAGCGACACTTCAAGAGATTTTTCATTAGATTGGGCTGCGGTAAAAATCCACTATAGCGGTGGAACTCTTACAACAAGCGACCAAGCTCCATACGGAGCTGGAGCCTCCTCTGTTGCTGTTATAGATAATACAGGATACGTTATCTCAGGCGG
>CAZQIA010000100.1:0-3924 GCA_964593215.1 uncultured Gammaproteobacteria bacterium | reverse complement strand
GAATTGCAATCGCAAGGCCGTCTGCAGCATCATCAAATGCTTTATCTTTTGCTGAAAACTTAAGAGTTCTTTTGTTTTTACTTAATAATCTTCTCACGACTTCCTGCATGACTTTTTTTTCAGTTTTTCCGCTCCCGGAAACTAAATGTTTTACCGCTACACTCGTGTATTCATAAAAAGGAATTTTTCCCTGAGCACATGCTAATAACATGACTCCCCTAGCCTGGCTCACAGACATAGCAGTTCTTGAGTTTATACCAAAAAAAATCTGCTCAACAACCATACAATCCGGCTTGTAAGTCTTTATAATATTTTGAAGCTGTGTGTATAAAACCGAGAGGCGTATGTGCATGGGGTCATCTTGGGAGGTTACTACGCATCCGTGTGCGACATAGGAAACTTTTTCTTCTCCATCATGAGTTATTATTCCCCAACCTGTTCTTCCAGTTCCGGGGTCAATTCCTAGAATTTGCATTTTTTTCTTTTTTAGGCAAAGTTTGCAAAAACATTTTGCACGTCGCCTAACTCTTCTAATTTTTCGATTATTGAATTTATTTTCTCCCTTACGTCGTCCTCCACCGGAACTACATTTAGTGGTTTATAAACTAATTCAGCACTAGAGACGCGTATCCCCTCTTGTTCAAGCATTTTCTTAGCTTCATATAGTTTAGAGGGGTCTACGTAAAATACCGCTTCCGTTCCTTCCTCTAAAAAATCTTCACTGCCTATTGCAATAGCAAGTTCAAAAATTTCATCAGAAGTCTTTCCTGAAGTCTCAACTGCTACCTCTCCTACCCTGTTAAATAAATATGCAACTGAACCTTGATTCCCCATGGTGCCACCGTTTTTTTCAAGCGTATTTTTCACCTCAGAAACTGTTCTTTGTTTATTGTCAGTAACTGCTTCTATCATAAGAGCTACCCCGCCCGGAGCAAAACCTTCGTAAAGCGCTTCCTGAAGATCTCCAGAATCCATTCCTCCTTTTGCTTTTTGGATTGCGCGCTCAATATTTTCCTTAGGCATATTGAATGAACGTGCGCGATCTACCGCAAGCCTTAGTTTGAAGTTAAACTCCGGATCCGTTACTCCACCACCCTGCTTTACAGCAATAACAATTGCCATAGCAAGCTTAGTAAATTGCTGACCGCGTTTAGCGTCAGCTACTCCTTTTTGCCGTTTTATTGTTGACCATTTACTATGTCCACTCATATTTAATTATTTGGTCAACACAAGGAGCTTTAGCTTCGAGATATGTTGACCATTTACTATGTCCACTATATAAGCTTAATGAATCGATCTCCAATTATACTTCTTTTTTCTTGACATTTTCAAGGAAAAGTTCTAAAATATCTCAATATTTCCCACCACATGACAACCCTTCTTAAGAGACTCGCCATAGATTCAGCCCTTTCAAACAACTGGGAACAGGCTGAGGAAATAAACCTTCAAATTATTGCCCAGAACCCACAAGACATTGACAGTCTTAACAGACTCGGTTTTGCCTTCATGAAATTAGGCAAATACAATAAAGCAAAAGATGCCTACAAAAAAGTAATTGAGATAGATAAAACGAACCCTATTGCAGTTAAAAACCTAAAGAGACTTGAAACAGTTTCAAAAAACAAAAAACCTGATGGAAAAACTCACAGCCAGCTAATGACTTCCGTTTCCGGTGTTTTTATTGAGGAAGCAGGAAAAACAAAAACTGTTGAGCTTAAAAACACTGCTGATAAAAAAATGCTTTCTATGTTAGAACCCGGAGATCCGGTCTCAATGGTTATTAAGCGCTCAAAGATTTTTGTTCAATCTCAAGACAAGAAATATATAGGAATGCTCCCTGATAATATTTCTATGAGGCTTATTGGATTTATGAAGGGCGGAAATGAGTATACGTCTTGTATTAAGGCATGTGACGAAAAAAATGTAACCGTGTTTATCAAAGAGGTAAAAAAGGCTGGAAAGTTTAAAAATCAGGCTTCATTCATGCACACTCACTCCTCTGCTCTGGACTCTGACTAGGAGTTTCTATTGCTTCTTGTATAAAATTTTTTCTTTCTGAAGTTTATCTTTTATAGTTTTTAAGTGCTTTGGTTTTGCGATCTCACTATACATGCTAGAAAGAGCCCATAAAAAAGAAATAATAAATATAACAACAACAGAAATCCAAAAAACTATTGGCATAGACTTATCATACACTCACAACCTGCACAATGTCTACAGCTTTAAAAATCGCCATTTTTCACAAAATCCTCTCCTACAATAACTCTTATATCAGCTGAAGATTTAAGATCCTCAACTAAGACAGCCTTAATCCCCAAAACATGTGAAATTCTTTCAAGAGTTTTTGATTTTCTAATCGCCTCAAGCTGAGAATGCGTCTTTGAGTCTGCAGATGAAACCACAATCACATTGCATCCTGCGTTCTTTAAAATTTGAGACACCCCTCCAGCCAATCCTTTTACGTCAGTGGCGTTTATTACTTCTACACTCAGCGCTTCCTCAATAATACTGGAGTCCTTAAAGGCATCATAAATATCATCCTGCGATAATCCCTCAACCGTTTTGTCTTGAGTGATTTTCACAGAACTTGCAAAGATTGCATTTTTTGGAACGGATTGTGTAGAGATAATAAGGTTTGATAGGTCAAGAATGGTAAGACCGGTGAATCTGGAAGAAAATTGATTTACCAAAAAAGAAACAAGAGCTGGAAACGTAGAAAAACTTTCTGATCCTATATCCACTGATGTATCCACTTCTCCATCCAGAGGAACCCCATAGGTAAGACTCTGAAGGGTTTTACTGCCCGGTTTAAAATTTATGAGATTAATGTAGGAAATTCTACCAAGTTCTTTATTGTATGAGACTATATAGGGATTTTTATTTTTTATCAATACAGAATAGGAAGTTGTGCTAAACGTACTTTTTTTGTAAAGAAAAATCATCCGAAAAGTAAACGCTGTTAAAATACAAAGTGCAACAACAAGAAGGAAATACCCTAAATAAATAAAAGGGCTTGAGTTTTTTTCCTTTTTTTCCTTTAATACTTTTCTTTTTAATTGGCTTGGAAAGGTAGCTTTTTCTTCTTTTTCCCCTGACTTCTCCTCCTCTTTATTTCTCATAAAAGATATTGTTAGTTTACCGTTTTCTCAAAAGTGAAATCAACCTATTTTTTCAAACTTTGCAAGTGCAGCGACCAAATCTTCTGGAAGTGGACTTTCTAAGACAAGAGACCCTCCTGTTTCCGGATCTTGAAGAGAAATTTGAAAAGCGTGTAGAAAATGCCTGCCAAGAACTTTTCTATCGTCCCTTCCTGTTTTTCTTCCCGCATATAATTCATCAGCAAACACAGGATGATGAATGTGCTGAAAATGGACACGGATTTGATGAGTACGTCCTGTTACGGGAGATACCTCCAGCAAAGAAAACTCCTCCCCTTTTGTATCTTTAAAAATATTTAATGTTTTAAATTTTGTTTTGGCCTCTCTTCCCTCCTGAAACACTCCAAAACGCATCCGGTTCCAAGGAAGCCTTGCAATAGGTGCGTCTACCTCTCCCTCATGTTCAGAAACTCGACCATGAACAAATGCAATATATTTCTTTTTTACGACAGATTTTTTAAATTGATTTTGTAGTTGTAAAAATGTCTGAGGGTCTTTTGCAACTAAAATAATTCCTGAGGTTTCTTTATCCAACCGGTGAACAATTCCTGAACGGGATACAAACTCGTCAAATTTGTTGTAACCGTTTATCATATACTCTTCACCACGTACTCTAGGTGTTTCTGAAAATTTATACCTCTCCTCTACCATATCCTGCAGGGTTACATAGTTTTTAGATGTGTCTGCTCTATTTACTATAATTCCTGCTTGTTTATTAACAGCTATAAATTTGGAATTTTCAAAAATAATAGTAAGTGTTTGAGAC
>CAZQIA010000099.1:0-3931 GCA_964593215.1 uncultured Gammaproteobacteria bacterium | reverse complement strand
ACTTCTGGCACGTAGTTAGTAAGGCCTTATTCTATAATCTGTGAAGGGACTATCAAAAGGAGTTTACAACCCGAAAGCTGTCATCCTCCACGCGGTGTCGCTGCATCAGACTTTCGTCCATTGCGCAATATTCCTAGTTGCTGCCACCCGTAGGTGTGGAGCCCGTGTCTCAGTGCCCCTGTGTCTGGTCAACCTCTCAGTCCAGATACCCGTCATAGCCTTGGTAAGCTTTTACCTCACCAACTAGCTGATAGGACGCATGCTCCTCTTTTAGCGGGAAGTTAATCCCTTTCATCTTGCGACATATGGAACATTAGCCCGTCTTTCGACAGGTTATTTTCCACTAAAAGGTAGATTCATACGCGTTACTCACCCGTCCGCCACTGCCTTGTATTGCTACTCAGCCGTTCGACTTGCATACCTAAAGCACACCGCCAGCGTTCATCCTGAACCAGGATCAAATTCTCAAAAAAAATTGCGAAGCAATTTTTTGCAGTCCCGCAAAGCGGGGCAAAAAAAGAAACTTCGACTTTTGTAGTTTAATCCTGCTTTTTTATTAAAGGATTTATGGTTTGTGAATTATGAATTCACGCACAAAAAATCAATCTTAGAAAGCAGTAATTATTTTTCCTTTGCAGGATTTTTCCTTAGCGCGCGTAGCGCGCGCAGGAAATTTCCGCAGGAAATTTCCTTAGAATCCCAAGGGATTCGCAGGATTTTATCCTACCACTTTCCAAGCATCTTTTATTCCGATGCTTACAATTATTCATCGGAAATCTATATTGTTAATGTGCAAATTTGGAAAAACACGAGCGCTGAAGAAAACTGCAATCTCTTGCAGATTTTGAAGAAGAATATATGTTAATTACTCGTTATCATTCAAAACCATGATTCGTCTAGCTTCAAAACTCGTAAAACTATTATATGCTCTTTCTGAGCCTATGTCAAGATCAAATATAGTTACTCATTATTAGAGGCACATACTTTTATTCCTGTTCAAAATGTTTATATACTGCTTCTGAAATTTTTGCTATTTTCTCAACTGCAATTTGCGGATTTTTTGTGTTTGACATAACCACAATAATATAGTCTCCCTTGGGCGCGTACACAATTCCCGCGTCATGTTTAAAGCCATCTAATTCTCCAGTCTTGTGACCTACCTCAATTTTCTCCGGCAGATATTTTGGAATTCTGTCATTAATTTCCTGATTTTTTAATATATCAAGCATCTTTTGTGTTGTTTCTTTATTCGCAAGTTCTCCTTTGTATAACTTTTCGTAAAATAAGCGTATGTCTGAAGCAGTAGACGTGGGAGGATTGCCTGTTTTGGAAGAGTTTAGACTGTTGTCTTTTAAAAAAGCAGAAACCGTAGCCACTCCAACCTCCTGCATGAGTGAAAGTGCCGCATAGTTATTGGACACAACTATCATTTGATTCACAGCTCTCCCCACGTCAATCTCTAGTGTCCCTTCCTTTAGTTCTGCAGATTCCGTTGCAATTCCAAATGATTTATTGAGTTTTGCTATATCTTTTACTAATACCTTATCCGGGTCAATCTCATTTTTTTCAATTTTTTGCATAACTGTTGCCATAACCCATAATTTATAAAGGCTTGCCGTTTTAAAAATTTTGTCACCATTTAATTCATAGCTCTCATTTGTCTTAAGGTTTTTAATACTAACAGCATAGTCGCCTTCGGTATTTTTTAGCTGATCTAAAACTATATTTTGAAGCCGTTCTGGAAAAATAATTTTTGCGATACTTGCAACTGAAGCCGAGATAGTTTTTGCAACAGGACTTAAAACTTGTTTTTCGAATACGTTTTCTTTTATACCTTTAAAAATAATGATGCAAATAAAAATTAAAAGTATGAGACTGAAAGAAGAATAGATGAGTTTTACTAATTTAGCGGTTTTTTTTCTAGTTGTGTGTCTATTGGGCGATCTATAAACGTATTCATACTTTTGCATACTCTGCCCCTATCTTAACCCTCCTGTAACTTTTACCCTATTTAAAGTTTCCGGATCAGTCAGAAGTTTTGCACATCCTCTTACAACAGTTGTTAAAGGATCATCTACTAATGTCACCGGAATCTTGGTTTTTTCCATGATAAGATCATCTACTCCCGGAAGAAGTGACCCCCCTCCTGTTAACAATATTCCCCTTTCTAATATATCCGATGTCAGCTCTGGAGGAGTTTCTTCAATGACATTTATTACCTCGTCAACAATATTAGAAATCACAGGGCTAATTGCTTCTCTAATTTCACTTTCTGAGATTCTTAAACTTCTGGGAAGACCAGTTTCAATATCCCGGCCGCGAATCAAGGCAACTTTTTCCCCATGTCCACCTTCATCAATTTCAATATCCTCTAGGAATTCACCTTTCTCGTCTTCTTTTTTTAGGACCGCAGAGCGCTTGGCACGCGAGGACCGCAAGCTTCGCTTATAGGCACTTCCTATTCCCATCTTTACTTCTTCGGCTGTTTTTTCACCGATTAAAAGACCGTGGCGAAGTCTTATATAATGAATGATAGCTGCATCCATATCATTTCCCGCCACTTTTAGTGAACGGTTTACCACAATTCCACCTAAAGAAATGACCGCAATTTCAGTAGTTCCTCCTCCTATGTCCACAGTTAAAACCCCGGTTGGTTCAAATACGGAAATATTTGCACCTATTGCCGCAGCCATGGGTTCCTCTATGAGATAACAAGCGCGTGCTCCCGCAGTAAGTGCTGCCTCCCACACCGCTCTACGCTCCACTTCTGTTACGCCTGAAGGAATTCCAACCACTACTCTTGGACGGGCAAGATACGGCATAGGGGAACCTATCTCATGCACGCGGCGTATATAATGCTGAAGCATAGATGCTGCTGCATCAAAATCAGAAATGACTCCGTGCTCTAAAGGCTTTATTGCAGAAATTGTCCCTGGGGTTTTTCCTACCATTTTTTTTGCTTCTGTTCCTATTGCAATAACTTTTTTGGTTTTATTGTGACGGGCAACAATAGAGGGCTCCCTTATAGCAATTCCTTTTCCTTTAACATAAACCAGAGTATTTGCGGTTCCTAAGTCTATTCCTAGGTCATGAGAAAAAAATGAAAGAATTGAGTCAAACATAGAAAATACCTACCGAACATACGGCGGCAGTATACAAGTTAGTATACAGGGGTATGCCTAAAATTTCAAAAGGTAAAAGAGGTTTAATGCTCAATAACTTCAAGCTTCTCTCTTTCTTTTCTTTCCATGTTTTCATAAACACTGTTTGCATGAAGCTTGTTGTCAAACAGAACAACTTCCAATACGCTTAGTCCGTCATCTGTTTTATCAAATGCTGTGTGTGTTTCCACAATAACAGTTCCATGAATTCCTTCAAAAGATACTCTGTTTACATAAGTATTCCATGATTCCCCTCTCTCTAAGTCTCCGCACGCAATTACCACCGTTCTTCTGCTTTCTTGCTCCTTCTTTCTATCTCTGTTGGAACGTATATACTCAAGACTTCCAACCACATAGAGCCCTCTTGAGTGTTTAACATCATTTTGAGCAAGTCTTACTCTTCCTTCAATGTTTGACATATTTTAAAAATAAAAAACCTCCTGTTTTTCAAACTGAAAAACGGAGGCGATGAGAAAATTAAATAAAGATTACCTCCTCCGCGTTAAGCGAAGGGGCAACACGTTATATTTTTTAAAGTTTTTCTCATGTGAGAACCATCATACAAAACAAGTATTTTGTTGTCAAGATTTTAAGGAGTTGGAGTTGGGGAAGGAGTCTCAGTGGGTGTAGGTGTTGGTGTATTAGTGGGTGTAGGTGTTGGTGTATTAGTGGGTGTAGGTGTTGGTGTATTAGTGGGTGTAGGTGTTGGTGTATTAGTGGGTGTAGGTGTTGGTGTATTAGTGGGTGTAGGTGTTGGTGTATTAGTGGGT
>CAZQIA010000098.1:0-3991 GCA_964593215.1 uncultured Gammaproteobacteria bacterium | reverse complement strand
GGATATCGTAACCTTTAAATATATGGTCTGGTACGCTCATAACGCCTCTTAGTGTAACTCGGAGCTGAACAAAAAGTCAAGCTGTTTCTTGAGAGAAACAGGCAGCGCACTGCTTTTTATTTTTTTCTCTATTTCTAATAGTTTCTTATAAAAATAAAGAAGCTCTTCTTCTTTCCAGAGCCTAGTCTGTGAGATAATTTTATCTTTTTGCCAAGGGCTCATTTTCAAAAGCTCCTCTGTTTCAGCTTGAGATTTTACCATGAGAATAAGCCTAATCCTTTTAATCATGGAGTAAAAAATTTGCTCCGCTTCTACATTTTCCATTTTTAACAAGATCTCCAATTCTTTTAAAAAATTTTGAGGAACTAAGGAATCTAAGAATAAAAAAAACAATTTAGGAAACATAAAACTCTCAACCTTTGCATCCTTAAACTTAGATAAAAATATTTTTGAAAGCTCTGAAGAGTTAAGAAAAATAATATCAGGAAGATTTTTATGTTCTTTTAGAATTTTTTCAAGAAATTCCAGCTCTTTTTTAGGAAGCTTTCCAATTTTTTCTATAACGACGCATTTTTTGTCAGAAAACAAATCTGATGACAGCATATTCTGGGACAATTCTATGCTTGAAATTTTATCTGCTTCTAAGGCTGCAGTATTTTTATAGGAAGAAAGAATTTCAAGCAACCTATTTCTTGCAGAAACAGTATTATCTCCGTGAAGTATATACAGCATATCTATTTAGTCCCTAGCTCTTTAAATATTTTCTCAACTTCTTTATCTATCCTTTTATTTCCATAGGAATGAGGAAGAAGAGAGCCTGAAAAGTTTCTTGGGATATGTAATAGCTCATGAATTAAAACCTTCGTCTGTTCTTCATGTGAAAGTCTATTGTAATATTTATTAATCACCTCAATTACGTACGCCGGCTCTATGTCTAGAACAGTTTGAAAAATCTTAGGAAATGCCCAGATTCTAGCATATGACCTTGATTTAGAACCTTCAGTCCTAAAGCAAAAAATTCTATGAGTTGGGATATGTTCAAACTCTATATCTGAAACAAGCGTTCTTACCCTGTCAGTTAGTTCAAAATCCGTATGCCACTCAAGTTTTTTAGACTTTGACGTTTTTTTTCTTTTTACCGTTTGAGGTTTTTTCTTTGTAAAAAAATTTTCTATCATCGGGAAGTTATTGTATCACATGGAAAACCCTAGAATTTTCTTCAAATACATTCCTATAAGCATTTGGGCCACGCTTTCCTTTTTATCAGCTCTAGAAGAAAAACTTGCAATTCGGGTAATAGATGATTCAACGGCTGAACCCGTTGCACTTTTTTCAAGCACAGGATCACCTTTCATTTTGCTCAAATCAAAAATACCCTTATATGACAGCTTTTCCTTTCCGTTTGCAATTAAGGAAAAGGCATCAAACGGACCCGTGGCAGATAGTAAAAACGGTGTTACTGCAACAATCTTATCTTTGTCTTTATCCCAGATCTGAGAAAAAGTCATCTGAAAGTACTTAGAAACAATTGAGTCAGGCAGACTCTTGCTCCCCCATCCTGTTTCTGTTATAAACACAGGGATTTTTTTGTTCGAATTACTGTTTAAAAGCCCGTATTCGTATTTATAACTGGCAACTCCCAGCTTCTTTGTTTCAGAAGGGTAAGATGAAAATCCGGGATTGGGATATGAATGACTTGAAAAACCGTCTATTTTTGACTGAATATCATAAGAGGTAAGGTCCTCCAGGTAAGTAAACCCGTTAATGTATTTTTTGTAGTCATTTGGCGCAGCAGCATCCATTCCTGAAAGAATTATGTAAAAGTTAGGATCTTTTTTCTTGAAAGTGTCATATGCAAAAGAAACTAATTTTGCATATTCTTCAGGGTTTGGCGTCTCTCCTCCCCATTCATCAGACCTATTTACTTCGTTAAATAAAATGACATATTTAATTTTGGTTGGCCAGGATAGAGAAGAAAGAAAATTAGAAAAATCAATAATGTCATACTCATTAGGTTTTCTCCAAACGCTTGTGGAAAACGGATTCGGCTGTGTTGCAAGCCGAAGAATCGGAATAACCTTATACTTTTTTGCGTCATCCATAAAACCCTGCCATTTTTCTATATCCAGATCAGTAGACTGAATTGGAATGGTAACATACCCCCATGACCCACCGTTTGAATTCACCAACTTTGCTGCCTCTTCAAGCTCTGACGGAAATAAAATATGAATTCCGTAAAAGTTGTTTGGTTTTTCAAGAGGATTATCCACAGCAAATGCGTATGAAGCATGAATTAGCAAAAACAAGGCTAAAGTTATAAATGTGAGAAGTTTTACTTTCATCTACATATTATAGCACTGACTTTTATACCCTAGCCTCGACTTTTTGGGGAAAGTCCTGTAAAATTACTGTATGACAAAACACGAAAAATACTTTCAGACAATGCTCTCTGAGCACAAAGATTTTTTTGACACATTTAAAAAGCTTCACGACAAATATGTCTTAGATTCTGAAACATTTCAAGAAGAGTTTAACAAACAGGGAGAAAAAGCTCTTGAGATTATAAGAAGATACGAACAGTCCCTTCTTTCTAAATCAACTACCTCTCAATTTGCAAAATTCTCAAACAACTTATCTGGAAAATTTTGGGATGCAGTACGCCACTATTTTCCAAAAATAGACTTTATTGGAGTTACAGCAGGTTAATATATGCCTAAACTTTCCACCCATGATAAGCTTGCTAAGTTAGAAAAAATAACCTTCACGAAAGAAGGTTTTGAAAAACTTCAAAGAGACTACAAAAGACTCCAAGAATCTAGGCCTGCTGCAGTAAAAGAATTAGCACGTGCTAGAGAATTAGGAGATCTTTCTGAAAATGGACTTTACACTGCCGCAAAAGCTAGGCTTGGTGGAATAGACAGTCAACTTTTCAGAATGGAGATGACCATGAAATTTGCAGAGATTGTGGAGTCTGATTCTTCTGGTGCAGTAACAATAGGATCCAAAGTAACAGTTCAGGATGGTGAAAATAAAACAGTTTACGAGTTGGTTGGAGACACTGAAGCAAATCCTAAACTGGGTAAGATTACCAAGAATTCTCCTATTGGATCTGCACTATTAGATAAGAAGGTTGGAGAAAAAGCCGAAGTATCACTTCCATCTGGAGTTAAAACATTTTCTATTCTTAAAATCAATTAGTTTATGAGATTTTTCTTAAGAGCTCTTCTTCCCCTTTTCTTTTTAGTGCTTTTTGTTTCTCAAGCTCACGCAAAATCTTTTTATTTCCCTCAAGTTTCAGTTGACATAACAGTAAATCCAGATTCAAGCATCTCGGTTTTGGAAAAAAGAACATTTTCGTTTAGTGGGTACTTTTCTCAGATTTATTGGGATATTCCATTAGAATCTACCCAGCAAGTTTCCCACGTTTCTATTTCTGAAAATAACGGAGAAAATTACGTAGAAATACCAGGGGAAGACACTTCACGACCTGAAAAAAAGTTTTTTTACACAAGACAGGGAAACTCTGAGCATATAGAGGCATATCATTCCACTGCAAGTGAGAGCAAAACGTTCACCCTTTCATATGATGTTTCAAACGCAGTAACTTCCTATATAGACACTTCAGAACTTTATTGGAAAGCTATAGGAAGTGGATGGGGATCAAAAACTGACAATGCTGAAATTTTTATTCATCTCCCTACAGAAGTAGACAAAAATACTCTTTACCTTTGGGGACATGGGCCGCTGAATGGTACTGCAAAAATAATTGACGGAAAAACTCTTTCTTTTAAGGTTTCAGATATTCCTCCTCAAACCTTTGTGGAAACACGCATCTTATTCCCAACTTCATTGATAACTTCAGGACCCAAAGTTTCAAAAAACCGCATTGAGGAAGTAAAAAAAGAAGAAAAAGGATTTCAGGAATGGACAGTTCTTAGCGCACGTATTAGAACTGGTGTGTTTCTTTTTATTCCTATTTTTCTGTTAGGCT
>CAZQIA010000097.1:0-4079 GCA_964593215.1 uncultured Gammaproteobacteria bacterium | reverse complement strand
CCTACCTTTTCCAAAATCTATTAAAAGCTGCAGAATTACAATCGGCAGAATAATATCCTGTAGTCTTTAAAAAACTCGATTTTAGGCACATAATTAGGTTATAATTTACAGTATGATACGCCAAATTAAAGACGGTTTGTTTTTTCCGGTTGCTTCTTACTTTGCTTTCTTTGCAAAAAAGAGTCTTAAAAAATGGAATCCTAAAATTATTGTGGTTACCGGATCCAGCGGAAAAACAACTCTTTTTTCATTTTTAGAATCTCAGTTAAAAGACGTTGCACATTTTTCTCACCATGCAAATTCCGCACTAGGAGTCCCATTTGATATTTTAAATCTTCACAGAAAAACTTTACTGCCTCATGAATGGATTATGCTTTTTATAAAAGCACCTCTTAATATGTATAAAACCCCGTACTCTGAAAATTTATATGTTGTGGAATGCGATGCGGACAGACCAGGGGAGGCAGAATTTTTAGCAAAATTGTTAAAACCGGAAGTGACGTTATGGGTTTCAACTTCAAGAACACACAGCATGAATTTTGACAAGCTTGTGTCAGTTGAGGGACACAACAAAAATTTTTCAAAAACTAGAAAAACGTTTTCCAATGTAGAAACCGCAATTGCTCATGAGTTTGGATACTTTCTGGAGCACACAAAAAAGTTAGTGGTCATAAATAAAGACTCGGATTTAATGCAAAAACAGAAAAGCAGAACAAAAGCAGAGGTAAAAGAGGTGAGTATTAAAGACTTAACTTCATATTCATTAGACAGGAATGGAACTGAGTTTGATATAGAAAACAAAAAGCATGTGAGAATTCATTACCTTTTACCCAAAGAAATTTTTTATGCCATAGAAATGACAAAGATTCTCTGCGACTACTTGACAATTAAAATGGATTATTCTTTTAAGAATCTGCGTCTTCCTCCCGCACGAAGTTCCATTTTTAGAGGAATTAAAGACATCACCATAATAGATAGCACTTATAATGCAAATTTATCCTCTATGACGGCTATACTTCATATGTTTAAAACTTTTCCAGCAAAAAAGAAATGGGCTGTTATAGGAGATATGCTAGAGCAGGGCGTAAATGAACAAGAAGAGCACCAGAAGCTTGCCAAATTACTTATAGATCTAAGTGTTGATAGAATTATTTTTCTTGGACCGCGAGTAAAAAAATTCACTTACCCAATTCTTCAAGAAGAGATTGGAGAAAAAATTCCCATGGCGGCATACGAAAATCCTAAAGATGTATTAAAATACCTACAAGAACATATTCGCGGACATGAAACTATTTTATTTAAAGGGGCAAGATTTTTGGAAGGAGTGATAGAGAACTTATTGCTGGATAAAAAGGAGAAAAAATTACTGGCGAGACGCGAGAAAGTATGGGAAAAAAGAAGAAAAAAATGGGGACTTTAACAAAGAAGGTATACATACTTCATGGTTGGACATACACCACAGAAAAGTGGAATCCCTTTTTGAATGAGTTAAAAAAAAGAAAAATAGAGTATGTTTTCTTAAAGGTTCCTGGTCTTACAGCACCCCTAGAGAAAGTCTGGAATATCTCAGACTACATAGCTTGGCTTAAAGAAAAAATTGGAAACGATGACATTATTCTTTTAGGACACTCAAATGGTGGAAGAATTGCAGTAGCATTTGCACACGCATATCCGGAAAAAGTTTCGCAGTTATTTTTATTAGACAGCGCAGGCATAATTCACAATGATATATTTTCAAAATCAAAACGAGAAGTGTTTAAACTAATAGCAAAAATTGGAAAAATGTTCTTAAACTCTGAAAAAGCAAAAAAAATACTGTACAGACTAGCAAGAGAAGAGGATTATAAAAATGCACCTCCTAATATGAAAAAAACTATGGAGAATTTAATATCAGTAAACCTTCAACCCATACTTAAAGATATAAGAATTCCTACGGTAATTATTTGGGGCAAACATGACAAGGTAACGCCGTATAAAGATGCGTTTGTTTTTAGTAATAATCTACCAAACGTACAGTTGTTTTCCATAGAAAATGCCAGACATTCTCCCATGTTCACTCATGTGCAAGAAGTTGCAGATATAGTTTTTAAAAACATGTTATGATTTTTAACTCCTTAGGCTCAAACTATAACCTCGTATATGCTCTGCGCGCGCTTTTTTCTTTTGGAAATAAAAAAGATTTATATGTTCTTGAGAACTTCATTTCAAAAAAATACGGTGGAAAACCGCTTCTTTTCTATAAGGGCAGAGAAGCACTCACTGCTGCATTAGAGTTTTCTAAGTTAGAAAAGAATACTGAGGTAGCAGTAAATGGATTTACCTGTCTTGCGGTTTCAGAGGCTATTAAAAAATCCGGCTTAAAACCAATACCTTTGGATCTGGAGGAAACGGGCGGACTTAACTTTACAGCAAAAACTCTGAAAACAGCACTTTCTACAAGTAAAAAAATTAAGGCGGTAATAATCCAGAACACATTGGGATACCCTTGCGACATAGAAAATATAGAAAAATTGTGTAAAGAAAATAAGCTTATTCTCATTGAGGATTTGGCTCACTGTGTTGGATCAAAATACGAAGACGGAAGAGAAGCAGGTACTGTAGGGGATTTCACCGTTCTTTCTTTTAGCCAGGATAAGATTATTGATGCAATTTCAGGTGGTGCTCTCGTATTAAGAAATGAAAAATATCAAGAAAAAAACATAAAAATGACTGACTATTCACCTAAGATGACGGACAGGTTTTATCCAATCCTAACTTATAAAATCCGCCATCTTTATTCTTTAGGGCTTGGAAAACCGTTTCATTTCATTCTTAAAAAACTTAATTTTTTGTCAAATATTATGGATAAATCATTTTACGAATTTAGAAAACTTCCTGCGCTTCATGCAAAACTTGCGCAATTAGAATTCAGAAAGCTAAACGAACAGCTTAATCACAGAAGAGAAATTTCAAAAGTATATGCAGAGAATTTACCAGAATCACTGTTTATGTTTAGTAAGGAAAAAACCCAAGAGGTGGTTAGAATTTCATCAAACCTAAGGTTTCCAGTTTTTGTAGAGAACAGAAAAAGAGTTCTTGGGAGCCTAAAAAAAGAAGGGATTTTTCTTTCAGATATTTGGTATGTAGATGTTAATTCTTCTTGTCCTAACGCTGTGCATGATTCTAAAATAATTCTTAATCTTCCAACTCATAAAAATGTTTCTGAAAAAGATGCCTTGCGTATTTCTAAAATTATTTCATCATGCATATGATTCAGGTAAAAAATATTGAGAACAGAGAAGAGTGGGAGGGATTTTTGGAAAAACACAGAGAAGCAAATTTCCTACAGAGTTGGTACTGGGGAGAATTTCACGAAAGACTTAATCATAAGATTGTTCGTACTGGCTTTTTTGAAAACGAAAAACTTATAGGAGTGATGCTTTCAATTGTTGAAAAGGCTAAGCGCGCAAACTACCTAACGGTTCCTGCCGGCCCCATAATTGAGTGGAATAATAAGAAGCAGGTCCAGGCATTTAAAAATGTTGTTGTACAAATTGCAAAAGAAAATAAATGTTCTTTTGTGAGGGTACGACCTCAACTTGAAAAAAGTATTTCTTCAATAGAACTATTTAAAAAACTTGGCTTCATAAACGCCCCGATGCATCTACACGCACAGCTTACAAATCAACTAGACATTACAAAAACTGAAGAAGAACTTCTGGCAAATATGAGAAAGGCAACCCGTTATGAAATAAGAAAAGCCCAGAAAGAAGGAATTGAGATAAATGAAAGCACAAGCGAAAAGGATATTAAAAAATTTTATGATCTTCAAGTTCAAACTTCGAAAAGACAGGGGTTTATTCCTTTTTCTTTTAAATTTCTAGAAGAACAATTCAGGATCTTTTCGGGTTCCAAAAACGCGATTTTATATTCTGCGCACCTTCATAAAAGGCTGCTCGCCCAAGCGTTTGTGATTTTTTACGGAAGTGAAGCAGTTTACCACTATGGGGCATCTACAGAAGAGGGTAGGAAGCATCCTGGTGCATATCTTATCCAGTGGAGAGCAATTCTAGAAGCAAAGAAAAGAAGCATGAGAACAT
>CAZQIA010000096.1:0-4129 GCA_964593215.1 uncultured Gammaproteobacteria bacterium | reverse complement strand
TTTTCCATTTTCTGAAACCGGAAGGTATCCATACTGCGATTTTCCGTATTGCCAAAATAAATACTCCCAAGCATCCTGAGTCCAATAAGGAATTGTATAGGACTGAAAAGAAAATTTCTTCCCTTGAGCCAGTTTATAAATTTTATCTATTACTTTTTTTTCATCACTTAAACGCAGCTCTGGTTGAGTAGATGAAAAAAACATAAATTTATTCTGGGGCACATACATAAACCAAACGTAGAGATTACATGAGATAACAAGTGAAATACAAACAGCGGTCACTATAATATTTTTTTTTAATGCTACACTAGCTAAAAACCCTGCGAGAATTACTACGGGAACAATTGTATAAACAAAAAACTGCTCCAAAACTGCATGTCTTAAAACAAATAACAAAATCATTGGAATAAATAATACTGAGAACAAAATAATTGTTTTTTTTCTTTCCGCAAGTCTATAAAGAAAAACTAAGCTTACTAAAAATAATGTTAGGGAAAATATTGGGGGCAAGAATGGAAGAAGCACTTTTCCTGTATTTTCAGTAAATTGGGTACCAATTTGAGAAAAAACAGTTCCGTATGAAACGTAGTAGCCTTTGCCATGAAAAAGTCCTAAGAGGCTTTTTGACATGATAAATTGGTTTTTGTAATCAAACACAGCATAGTGTAAAAATCCTAAAACAAAGACAACTATTATATTCAAGCCAAGAAAAACAAGCGGTAATTTTTTAAAATCCTTAAAGTTTAAAAAAACAAGAACAGCAAGAATTCCACCGAAAAAAAGATAATTCAAAAATTCTGCCTGTCCTAATAATGCATATGTGACAGAAATCAAAAACAGATACTTATTTTTCCCTTGTAAGAAATTTACAACTCCTAGAAGAAACAGTGACGTGAGCGGAATCACAAGCGGATGGCTTGATAACCAATGCGTATATGATATGGCAGAAAAGGAAACAGTAAAAAGTATTGCGGAAAATATACCCGCTTTTATTGAAAATAAAGCTCTTCCTACTTTATAAATAAAAAAAACAGAAAAACTATTTAGCACAATCAAGAAAAATGCAATAAAAAAGGGGTCTCCCTTTGAGAGAAAAAACGGAATTGCAGCAAGATAATAATAAACCGGACCATGAAAAACACCCGCTATGTCTGTTTTTGCTCCAACTAAAACAGGATGGTGATCTACAATTATACTTTTTATTCTAAAAAAATCTATTCCTTGTTCTGGACCAAAAAATAAGGAGTTATACAAATTATAACTTCTTAAAAATATAGCCCCCAAAAAAAGAACTATAAGAAAAATTTTTATTCTGTGTTTTTGAATAAATAATTGTTTAGTCTTTTTTTGCTTTACCATATATTTTTTGAAATATAACTTTTACCATAAAGCCCAGGAGTAAAATGTTTGCAAAAATTGAAATACTGTTAGATAGTGCTCTCATTTTTGTTTCTTTAAACATAATACTAACTTGGGATAGTCCTTTTTGTAAAGAAACCTCCATTATTCCTTTTTTGTTTTTATAGATTATTTGTTTTTTTTCAGAATTTACATATACCTCCCAACCTGGATAGTAAATTTGATTTATCTTTACTAATTCATCTCCGTCTAAATTGAGGTTAAATGTAATAAGTTTTGACGTATAAAATAAGTTGGTTACTTTACCGCTTGTTTCAATCTTATCTTTAAATCTGGACTGCGGCAAATCTTTTACCCATAACGGCATCAGTTCTTGAGACGATGTGGTAGTTGCCTCGTTTGTTAAGTAATAGTTGTCTGGTCTATCTATGAAACCTGCCGGTTTTGCATACGGTATATTTAGAACTATGGACAGAATAATACAAGTAACAGCAATATAAGTAGCATATTTAATTTTTCCTATAAAACCCGCGGATAGAAAACTCATTAAAAAACCTATTGGTAAAAGTAAGGTCCATGGATAATTAATTTCAGAAAGCAATGGAATATTCCAAGCAGGAAAAGAGATTGAAAAAGTCATGCACAGAAGAAAAACTGTTAAAAGTGCAAAAGCATAATAACTTTTATTACCCTTTTTCATGAGAGTAATAAGTGTTAAAAGAAACCCTGCTATCTGAACTATTCCTAATTGGTAGGTAAAAGGGTTTTTATCTGTTGGAGTTTCATATCCCCATGGAGAATATAAAAGTTTTATCGGTGGAATATAATACAAGTTTCTGTCAGCTATCGGGATAACAGAAAGTAAAATGTTTTTTTTCTCCAAGAGAGCAGGTAGCAAAAAAAAAGACGACATTAATGTTCCCCAAAGAAAGCCGGCTAATAAAACCCATGATGAGTTATTTTTTTGAACAAAAAGACTGTAGAAAAATAGACACAAAAAAATTAGTCCAAAATATACCGCAGAAATGTTGTGAGTCATAATAAGAATTGAAAAGAGAATTGAGGTAAAAATTAATGGACCAGATTTATTTTTTTTCTCAAGTATTAATAGTGAAAAATGTAAAAGAAAAGGATAGATAGCAAATGAAATTGATTCGCCTATTGAACCTCTTACAAATAAATCCACTAACCTGTACGGAAGGTATACATATAAAATCCCTGAGAAAAATCCGGCCAAATTATTCTTCCAATACCTTGACGAAAGCAAAAACATCCCTGCATAAGAAAACAGTACGCTTGTTAAAAAAATTATTTTAATACTGTCTACAAAACCAATTTTAAAAAAATGCAAAAATGTTGAAAGGTAATATGGAAAAGGGTAAGCAAAGTTAAATAATGGATATCCGTATCCAAAATTTAGTACACCTGAGTACCTAGGAGGAAATTGATGATCTCTTATCTCTCTAAACATCTCTCCGGCCCTAACTACAGCCCATTCCCCATCATGAGACGGAAAATATCCCGCATGAAAATAAGGCATAATAACGGGTATACATAAGAAAATACCTAATAAAAATAATGCTTTGGGATTATTTAGTAAGCGCTTCATGCTAAGTTTTTGCAATCCTAAAGGCTTCCTGGTTATTTAAGAAAAATATTCTTTTTATTGTTTTTTCTTCAGGAATCTCATCCGGTGAGCCTATTAACAGGGTTTCTTTTAAGACTTGATCTTGTCCAAAATTAATATTTTTAAACTCATATTTTCCTATTTTCCTATCAAATCTTGGCATAATACCATTATTTGTAAAATTCCAGTTTTTTTGATACCAAGAAGGATCTATCCTATTGTAAAAAAGGTAGTAAACATATGGCTGATCATATTTGTACGTCACTATAATTCTTTTAAATTCTCCCTCATGTTCTTTTGCATAAGAAAAAGCCTCTTTATACCCATACTGCCAAAAATCTCCATATTCTACTGGTGTGTGAATATAGTACTGGTGAATATAATAGGTAAAATTAAAAACTACGCAAATTAAAATAATAAAAATGTACAGATATTTTTGACCCAAATTTTTCCCAAGGATCTGTAGGTTTTTATATGTGGCTGTATGAATCAAAAAAAGAAACCCGATACTGGAAAGGATAATTAAGGGAGGAAGCATTGCTATAGCTCTTACAGGGTGCGGTGTTCCAGTTGTTATAGCAGAAGGAATAGGTGCGATAAGCAACATAAAAAGTAAAAGCACTGTTTTTTTATTTAAGTTTCTAGAAATCAGAATTAACCCTAAGAGCATTAAAGGGAGATCAAAAAGGTACATCATGCCCATCTCAACTGCATGATGTTGTCGTCCACCATCTCCGTGCAGGAAAAGAAAGTCTGGGTTAAAGTGATCTAAATATCCTTTAGAAATTGCAAGAAAATACACAATTCTTCTGTTATGGAAAATCTCTCCAACAAAATCATTTTTAGATTTATCATAGGAAAGCTCTGTGATTGAATGATCTAAATTTGGAGAAGGTCCAAAAAGCGTCACCATAGAAAGCCTACTTCCTGCCCCCTGGGATCCAATCTGAAAAAAACTATAAAAAATAGGGAGAATTAAAATACCCAAAAATAATACATTCAGAAAATACAGTTTTTTTTGAGAGAGTATTTCCTTGAGAAAAATTAAAAACGCTGCAATTAAAAGCACAGGAACAACTAGTCTAAAACTGTGATAGGAATACATAGAAAGAGCGAAAAAAAGTGTCGAGAAAAAAATATATT
>CAZQIA010000095.1:0-4256 GCA_964593215.1 uncultured Gammaproteobacteria bacterium | reverse complement strand
TTTTATGCGCCTAAAAGCATTTTTATCTTTTTTGCAAATGTTCCTGTTAATTCACCTGGTACTTTTTGACGTCTAAGTCTTGATTTAATTTTAGCTGATCTTTTATGAGATCTAAACTGGTGCGCAAACATAACTTTTCCAGTTTTGGTAACCTTAAATCTAGAACTTACGGACTTTTTAATTTTTAGTTTCTGTTTCGGCATTTTGATCTTCCTTTCTTTCTTCCTGTTTTCCTTTGGAAAGAACTAAAATCATCTGGTTTCCTTCCATGTGCGCTTCTCTGTCAACTTTTGCAATATCGGCCATTTTAAACACTACCTTCTGCATTATTACCCGTCCCAACTCCTGCTTTGTAATTGCTCTACCCTGAAATCTGATAATAAACTTTACCTTATCTCCTTCGGCAATAAACTCTTTTGCGTGCTTCAGTTTTATGTCAAGGTCGTATTCATTAATAAATGGCCCAAATCTTACCTGTTTTGTCTCCGTAACATGAGCATTTCTTTTTTCCTCCTGTTTTCTCTTTTTTTCTTGATACAGAAATTTTCTGTAATCAATCATCTTAACAACAGGAGGGGAAGCCATAGGCGCAATTTCTACTAGATCTAGACCTTCCTCTAAGGAGAGTTGTAACGCTTCCTTAATCTGTTTTATACCAATCTGCTTACCTGCTTCATCTAAAAGACGAACTTCATGAGCAGTTATTTGGTTGTTCAGTCTGTACTGTTGTTGTACGGGTCTATTAGTTCCTTTTCTCAATTGCTTTTTTTATAGTTTCTAAGAAATCTTGAAGATCAAGAGTCCCTAGATCTTTCCCTTCTCTGCTTCTTACAGACACAAAAAGATTGTCAGAAGAAGATTTTTCGACTTCCTTCTCCCCTATTATACAAAGAAATGGTACCTTTTGTAAAGTATAGGAGCGTATCTTTGCTCCCAATGTTTGATTTGAAAAATCCGTTTCCTCACGTATCCCTGCATTTTTAAATTCTTGAGAAACTTTTTTAGCAAAATCATTAACCTTGTCTGATACTGGAAGAACGGCCACCTGGAGCGGTGCAAGCCATGTAGGAAATAGACCTGCGGTGTGTTCAATGTACACAGATAGAAATCTTTCAATAGAGCCCATCAGTGCAAAGTGAATCATCACAGGAGTTTGTTCTTGTCCATGACTGTCTATATACGTAAGACCAAACCGTTTTGGCTGGACAAAGTCTAGCTGTGGTGTTGCAAGTTGCCATTCACGTCCCAGTGCATCCATAACCATAAAGTCAATTTTAGGCCCGTAAAAAGCAGCCTCTCCCGGCGCTTCATAGTAATCTAACTTATTTTTTTGCGCGATCTCAAGAATTATGTTTTGAGCTTTTTCCCATAAGTCCGTTTCCCCTAAATATTTTTCTGGAGTTGAAGGGTCTCTAAAGGATAAGCGTGCTTTAAATTTCATTCCCAAAGTTTGATAAAAATCTTTTGTCACTTCTATTAAATCCTGATAGATTTCATATATTTGTTCAGGTGTGCAAAAAGTATGTGAATCATCTTGAGTTACAGAGCGAACTCTGGAAAGTCCTAGAAGTTCCCCTGCCTTTTCATCTCTATAAATAGTGGTAGTTTCCATGTACTTAATGGGTAGATCTTTGTATGATCGAGGTTTGCTTGCATAAATCTGCTGATGATGGGGACAGTTCATGGGTTTCATGACCATTTTGTCATCTGTTTCCTGGCTGGTTACAAGAAAAAGTTCATTTCCAAATTTTGCCCAGTGCCCGGAGGTTTCATATAGTTCTTTTTTTGTAATGTGCGGAATAAAAACTTTCTGATATCCTTTCTTCAAGCGTAATTCTTGTGAAAAATTATTTAAGAGTTCACGTAAAATTGTTCCTTTAGGGGTAAACAGAGGAAGACCTTTTCCTACAAGTTCAGAAAAAGTAAACAAGTCCAGATCTTGACCCAGTTTTCGGTGATCCCGTTTTTTTGCCTCTTCAATCATAAAAAGATAGTCATCAAGTTCTTTTTGAGTAGGAAAGCTTGTTCCGTAAATTCGAGTGAGCATTTTGTTTTTCTCGCTTCCCCTCCAGTATGCTCCTGCAACGCTTAAGAGTTTGAATGCGCCAATATCTTTTGCAGGGTTTTCAGAGTGTCCTCCCCTACATAAATCCTCAAAATGTCCTGTTTTATAGAGGGTAATTTTTTCTCTTTTTTTTACAATTTCATCTATTAACTCTAGCTTGTATGGATTATTTTTAAAAATTTCTCTTGCTTCTTTTTCCGTAACTTCTCTGTGTGTAAACTTATCCCACTCTGGAAGTGTCTTTGCCATCATTTTCTCAATTTTTGGAAGATCCTCTTCTGATATTGGCGTAGAAAAATCTAGGTCGTAATAGAATCCGTTTTCAATCGCGGGTCCAATGGTAAGTTTTGTGTCAGGCCAAAGTCTTAAAACAGCAGCCGCTAAGAGGTGCGCCGTGGAATGTCTTAAATTATTTAAATCCATAGCTGTATTGTATCAAATTCTATGCCTGTGTAAACTATCGGTAGTTAAGGGGCTTGTGTTTCTCTGCAAAAGAGTTTACTTCTGAAACAAAAGTTCCCACCATAGGAACCAAATTTATCTTAGTAAGAATTATTCCTAATACAGCAACTAAGAGTGCAGCACCCAGTGCAGAACCAACTCCCCACGCCATTCCCCCTATAAAGTTATTTAGGATAATTCCTTTTTTACTTTCAGACCCTGAGTATTTAGGCATGTAATAAGTGTATCACAATTGTTTTAGGCATACACATTTGTTAAAATTGGAGATCACGGGCTCGTAGCTCAGTTGGTTAGAGCGTTGCATTGACATTGCAAAGGTCACAGATTCGAGTTCTGTCGGGCCCACTAAATTTTTACTGTTGTTAGCCAAGAGGAATATTTTTTATCTTTCCCACGTACTGTGTTGAAAAACACTTCCTGGATTTTTTTTGAAACCTCACCCTGATTTCCATCTCCTATTATTCTTCCTTCAACTTTAGAAATCCATGCAACTTGAGCAGCAGTTCCGCAGAAAAACACCTCGTCTGCAACGTAGAGCTCAGATCTGTCTATAACGCGTTCTATTACTTCATAGCCTAAGCCAGTTGCAATTTCCATAACGCTTCTTCTGGTGATTCCCTCAAGAATATCCTCGGAAACACTCGGAGTAATAACTTTTCCATTTCTTACTAAAAATATATTCATAGCAGAGCCCTCAGCTACGTGCCCTGCTTCATTTAAAAATATTGCCTCATCATATCCACCATTGTGCGCCTCTTTTTTCGCAAGCGCAGAATTTATGTATCCTCCTGCTATTTTTGCTCTACTGGGAATTGCGTTATCAGAAATTCTTCTCCATGATGAAACGCCTACAGAAAGCCCTTTGTTAGTAGGTAAATAATCTCCCAGAGGAACCATATAAAGCGCAAAGGAAAAAACACTATCTCTATCTAAATCTGGTGCTAAATTTAAGCTACCAGCATACGCAAAAGGTCTGAAGTATACATCTGTATCTGGTTTGTTTTTCTGGATTAAATCAAGGAAAATTTTTTTGAGATCTTCTTTTGAATACTCTATTTCTACTCCTAAAATTTTCAAGGAAGATAAAAATCTTGTTAAGTGATCATCCACTCTAAAAACATTAAGCTCTCCATTTTCTTTGTTAAAGTACCCTCTCATTCCACCAAAAATTCCAGTTCCATATTGCAAGGCATTTGTCATAATGCTGACCTGAGCCTGTTCGATAGGTACAATTTTTCCTTCAAAAAACGCAAACGGCATTCCGGTTGTTTTCATACCAACACATTATAGAGTATCCGTTTAAATAAATCTAGAAATTGGGTGTTCCAGTGTAATTAGTGTTTTGGGACGGTTTTGCAATAGGGTTTCCCATGGCATCTATTCGTCTTGGTTCCCGTATATGTGTAATTTTCCCTTGCTCTAATACACCGCCATTATTTATCCCCATTTTTCTTTCTGCCCCGACTCTTCTTCCCAAATCACTCAATGCTTTTAAACCCGCTTGCGATCTTGGATCATCAACACCATAGGAAAATCCAACAGATTTGCTCCCCTCATGTTTACTTGACATATGTATCACCTCCTTCTTTAATCATAATCTTTACTTATATAAAAAATTTTTACCACAAAAAAACCGCCTTTCCGGCGGTTCAAATTTGTTTTCCCAACAAAATTCTCCCCGCGTCAGCGGCTAAGAAGAAGGTTGTTAAGAATTAATGATTTCATGCTT
>CAZQIA010000094.1:0-4265 GCA_964593215.1 uncultured Gammaproteobacteria bacterium | reverse complement strand
AATTGTAGTAAAAGAAAAACCTGCTAAAAAAAATAAAAAAGAGAGTATATGAAAAATCTAACAAGACGTCTTTTTTCCGGTTTTAACATAAGCAAGCGTGGGAAATTTGTGTTTTGTGTTTTTTTTCTTTCTGTTTGTTTATTTTTATCAGAATATGCAAGTGGAAGAGTAGTTATTTTATTTGGTGTTTCCTTAGCTATTTTAACTTTGATTTTTTTATATCTAATACTTAAAGACGACATAACAAGAAAAAAATCTGCGTTTCCTATTTTTATTCTTCCGTTTTTTTACACACTTTCATTTACTTTGTTTTATTCGCTTGTTCCCTCAAGATTTTTGACAAAAATAATCTTGACCGGTATCTATGCTTTTGGGATGTATTCGCTATTCTTAACTGAGAACATTTTTGCCATTTCTTCCCTTAGAACAATAAATCTTCTAAGAAGCGCACGTATTGTTTCTTTTTTAATAACTATCTTTGTTTTATTTTTTATGTTTAACATTGTGTTTTCATTGAGACTTCCTTTGTTTATTACACCTTTTCTTTCAGGTATTATTTCGTATTTAATGGCAACGCAATTTTTATGGTCATACATTGAAGACAGAAATCAAGGGAGTAGAGAAGTATCTGTTTTTTCAGGGGCAATTGCTCTTATGATAACGGAGCTTGCCTGTGTTCTTTTATTGTGGCCTGTGACTCCGGCAATTTATGCTATTTTTCTAACCGGAATTTTCTATACGTACTCAGGTTTATCTCATATTTGGCTTGAGCGCAGGCTCTTTAAGGGTATTCTATGGGAGTATGTCTGGGTAGGGGTTCTTTCTATCGTATTTTTAGTTATTTTTTCCAGATGGGGAGCATAAAAAATAAAATTGAATTCAATTTGTTAATTTGTTACTCAGAAAAAACCTTAAAAGAAAAGAGAGAATAGAGGAGTAATATGTATTTTTTAGCCTCAAATGATATAGTTTGATACATGTAATAATATCCCATAATAATATCCTATAATTATTATTGTGGATAACTTTAGCCTCAAAAAATAACTTTTCACCAGCCTCAAATTAGCCTCAGAAATACGATATTGGAACTGCAAGACTTTTCACAGCTCTATCGGGGTAGGCTCCGGGAGGCGTATTTGTTACTCGGCATAAGGCTAAACGAGCGTAACACTGTCAAAACCGAAAAAAATACGAAACCCTTTTATTCCGCGTGACTATTCTAGAGTAGAATTGTTTGTTTTTAGCCTTAAAAATGTTAAAAAATATTGAATAATCAACACTTTCTTTACTCATTTTTCTACCCCTTATAACAGTGGAATCACTATTTTCACAGGACTGCTAAATGCCTCTTTAGAGGCTGTTTTGAGGCTACCCGGAGGAGTGGTTACTTAGGCCTTTAAACAAATAACTTCGATTCTAGTTACATATTCAAATATAAATTCAAAATACATTTTTCCCTTATTGCTCTTCTCCAGGAATGAATAGATAATTATGTCGTACAATAATACTTTTACGACATTAACCACACATGCTGGGAGAGGGGTTCTTGCACCTTAGGTTCTATAAATTTGTAATTAAATTGTTTTATTTCCATTCTTTGTGTACAAGCGAATACCTAATTCTCTCTTATACATGTCTGTATATTTTCCCTTCTATTTTATGTCGCACATTATATCTCCTTATATTTTCCTATGGAGACAAATAAGAAAACAGAGTTTTTACTTTGTTAGGAAAAATCGCAGGAAAACTGGGACGTATGGATAGTGCTCCCCAGAGATAAAAGTGTCTAGAATCGCATTGTAGAAGGGCTGATTTGAGGCTAAATTTAAGGTGTGTTATAATGCCGTTTATGACAGAAAGAGCCCTTAGGGACATGCAATTAATTGCCCAATATTCGAAAGATCCAGAACATGTTAAGTTTGCAAATACAGTTGCAGGATTTTTACAACAAGCACATATTGATGGATTTCCAAAATCAGTTTCAGAGCTGGGAGTTACAGAACAAGAAACAATCAGAGAATCAAGAAAAGGACACTCTGTGATTGAAGTTGATCCTGATCTGCCTGTAATAAGGAATAAGATTACTCAGGAATCAACACGCGTACGGCCACCTTGCGCAAACCTTATGCGGGTGTTTCTCCAATCTCCAGGGCTGTCTTTAGGCAAAGTGATGCATATCCTGCAGGGTTTATTATAACTATTCATGGGATAGGTTTTGCACTTGGAGATCCTTCTTATCCACAAGATCAGCAAAGGTTTGCAACTGAAATCAACTTTACAAATAGTATTCTTGCAAGAAGAAACAGGAGATAGTTTATGTCGCACATTGTTATACTCTAGCCTTCATTGTGAAAAGTTTTTAATACAAACCATATCATCTCAGGTTTCTATAACCCCATTTTCTATAGTGCTCAACATTACTGAGGTAACGAGCAATAGATCTTTTAACCTCTTCTCTCTCGAGCTTTCTTTAGGATGGAAATCGGTGAGCGTAATATTCTGTTCAGATATTGAATAAGCTACTGCCGAGCTAGCCGTTTCATCTCCAGCCTTTTTTAATGTGCGTATTGTTGCGCTTGAAGCTGTGTCTCCTAAAAAATATAATTGTGCATTTGAGCACAACTCTGCTCCATCAGGGTCTAATGGAATAGGCAATTCCATACTGACAGATCCACTTCCAATAGAAAAACGTCCATCAGGAGAAAATCCTACCGAATCCCCATACATTCTCCTGCTGCGCAATAGGTTTATGTTATTTCTGATTCCCTGTTCAATTCTTTCCGTTTCAGTTTTAGGCTTACCCTTACTTCTTTCCCAATTTCTAAACAATCCATCCAAAGGTCTTTCAGGCTTCTGTTCATTCATGCCTGGATTGTACAAAACATAGAAGGGAATGTAAACAACAATGAAAAAAATTGACAAGGTGATACTTTATGTCGCATAATATTAATACTCTGCTCCATGGAAAAGATTTCAGAATTAGAAAAATATATAAACCAATTTCTTGAATATTTAGAAATTGAGAAAAACTCCTCAAAGCTTACTATAAGAAATTATAGATTCTACCTTGAGCGTTTTCGTAACTGGCATGAGGAAAAATCACCACAAAATATTTCCACCATTACTACAGATGTGGTAAGAAAATACCGCGTGTATTTAGCTAATCTATCAGATGACCAGGGAATGACCCTAAAAAGAATTACTCAGAGTTACCACATAATTGCTCTGAGATCATTTTTGAGATATTTGGTAAGAAATGACATGAATACGCTTCCCCCAGAGAAAATTGATTTGCCTAAGGCTGAGTCTAGATCTCTAAAGTTCTTAGAACAGGATCACTTAAGACAATTATTTAATTCAGTAGATGTGGGTTCAGAAAAGGGCTTACGGGACAGAACTATTTTAGAGATGCTTTTTTCCACAGGACTTAGAGTCTCAGAATTAGTAAAACTAAACAGAGATTCAGTAAACCTAAAGACACGTGAGTTTGGCGTCATAGGAAAAGGAAATAGAGCTAGAATTGTGTTTCTTTCAGATTCTGCTGCTTTTTGGATAGAAAAATATTTGGAAGCTCGTCTTGATAGTTTTAAGCCTTTGTTCATTAGATATGCTAAATCCCCATCATTAGAAGACGGTGGGGAAAAAATGAGGCTTACAGCGCGTTCTGTGGAGAGAATTGTTGAGAAGTATGTGAAGAGCTCCAGAATTCCAGTGAAGGCAACGCCCCACACCATGAGACACTCATTTGCCACAGATTTATTATCTAATGGTGCGGATTTAAGATCAGTTCAAGAGATGCTGGGGCATAAAAATATCTCAACTACCCAAATTTATACGCACGTGACTAATCCACAGCTGAAAGAGGTGCATAAGCGTTTCCACCAGGGAAACAAACGATAGAATTTTTTGTAAGAAGTAAGGAAAGCTATTTTATAGAATAAGTTATTGTTACTGAAGTAGAGATTTCGTTTTCCCCCGGTTGAAGATCCGTTGTGGTGTCTCTTGTTTCAGGTGCAGTTGCCTTCATTGCATTTGCATACGGATATATCCCTCCCTGGTCAGTTTCCATAATTGAAATAAGCTTTCCCACTTTAAATCCTGCTACTTTTGCAAGTTCATCTGCCTTTTTACGAGCATCTTCTATTGCTTTAACCCTGGCTTGAGCTTTGTAGGATTCCTGATCATCAAAGCTATAAGTTACTCCTCCTACGTTTATTCCTAATGCAGTTAATTTATCAATTGCCTGATTTAAAACCTCAACTTTT
>CAZQIA010000093.1:0-4313 GCA_964593215.1 uncultured Gammaproteobacteria bacterium | reverse complement strand
CACATCATAGGAATCAAAATCAAAAGATTCGAAAGCGACCGGCATAAGAAGCGCGAAAAACTCGTGGTGACGTCTAGCGTAAGGAATTGACTCTAAGAATGAAGTTCTTATGTCTAAGTTTTTTGCCCAAGGGGCTGCTACGGGATCGTATACAGAAGTATAAACAGGCGCATTAGGAAACAGTTCATGGAGAAACATAAGAATTCTTTCTGCTCCGCCCCATTTATTTATGCGATCATATACCAAAGCAATTTTCATATGATGATTATATATACTGATAAACCAAATAAAAAACAACTACCGTTTTTTTTGAACTAATAACTTTACAGGCAGGATTCGTAGACCTCAAGAGTTAACCGTGCTGTTTTCTTCCACGAGAACGATTCAGCATGTTTCTGAGCATCTTGTATTCTGGCTTTCTTGTCTGTTTCTGAAATTGAAATAATATTTTCCATGGTTTTTTTAATAGAAAGTGCGTCTTGCGGGTTAAAATAAAATGCATGACTGGAACAGACTTCTTTAAACGAAGGAATCTCTGATGCTGCAACTAATGATCCCATTTTCATGGCCTCAAGAGTAGTTAGTCCAAAACCCTCCATAAATGAGGGTGCAAAGGTAGCCGTTGCCTGTTTGTACAATTTAGATAATTCATCATCTTTTATAAATCCTAAAAATTCAATGTTGCCATTCTTATTCTTCTCTTGAACTTTTTTATAAAAATAATCTTTCTTCCCTATTAAATAGAGCTTAAAATCAGGATGAAGTTCTGAAAAGAAGTTAAATGCTTTTATTAACGTTTCCAGGTTTTTATGAGGATACGCGTTTCCTACATACAAAAAATAAGGAGATTTTCTTTTATACGTAATAGGTGAAAAATCTGATATTGAGTCGTCCACTCCTTCGGGAGTAATACGAATATCGTCTTTATTCACATCATGTTTATAGTAAGACAGTATTTCATCTTTTGTTGCGAGAGAAGGAACTATAACTTTTTTTGAATCGTGGATAGCTCTTTTTAATATTAATTTGTATCCGGCTCGTTTAAGTTTGTAAAATGGCATAGGAAGCGTTGTTGCGCGTCCTGTAGAAAAATGGTTAATGATGAGATCATGAACAGTAACTACATATGGTTTTTTGTAAAAAATGGGCACTGAAAAATACGGAAAATGCATGAGGTCTAAATTGTATTGATTCAGTAGTCTGGGAAATGCTACCTGCTCAGATAAAGAGTGCCAGGAAATATCTGCCTTAATAACAGTAAAGTTTTTAGAGGATACCTTTTCTTGAATTTCAAAAACATCCTGAGATCTTGCAAAAAGCACGTATTCATTTTTACGATCTAAGATGTTTAGATGAACAATAAGATTTCTTATATATCTTCCAATCCCGGTTTCATTCCAAAGCCTTACGTCTATTCCAATTTTCATATTTTTGAAATACTATGAAGTGCCATTATTCTTTTTAGCTTTATGGCAAACAAAACAGCAGAATTTATAAAATTCGGATATGTATGTTTATAATGTTTTTTGTAGAAAATTTCCATTGCGTTAAATCTATGATTTGTTGCCCAAATTTTGGTTTCTACCGTTGCTCTTGAAACTTCTTTTGAGACCTCTTTAATCCCTGAAGACATACCTTTATGATGCAGAGCTTTATACTCGGGAACAAAATAGATTTTAAGACCTAGCTTTTTAATTCTATAACAGAAATCTATATCTTCTCCATAAAAGAAGTAATCCTCATCCCACCAATGCAATCTTTCACCAAGCTGTCTTGATATAAGAAGAAATGATCCGGCAAGAGAATCTATCTCATGGGTTTTTGAAAAATCCAGATATGTTAAATTATAGCCCGCAAATAATTTATTTTTAGGAAATATCTTTGAAAGTTTTGAGAAATAACAAAATGATCTCCATGGAGTTGGAAATCCCCTATGGCAAGAATCATCTAATTTTCCATTTGGTAGAAATACAGCAGGAGTAGCTGTCCCAGCTTCTTTATGATTTTTCAGAAAATCTACAATACCATCCACTGTTTTTTCTTCCACAACTACATCCGGGTTTAGAAACAAAAGATATTCGCCTTTTGATTTTTGAACTCCAACGTTGTTTCCTTTTGAAAACCCTAAATTAGCGTTGTTTCTTACGTAAAAAAGATTTTTATGTTTTTTCTGTAAATCTCTCACAACTTTCTCTGTTTCATAATTTAAACTATTGTCCGAAACAATCATTTCAAAAGAGTGTTTTTTAATAGTATTAGACAAACTCTCAACCCAAATAGAGATTTCGTCTTGTGAATTAAACGTAACGGTTACCACTGAAAGGTCTTTACCTTCTTTATTCATATTTGTTTAAAATATTTATAAAATTCTCTCCTATCTTATCCCAAGTAAAATTTTCTTCTACAACTTGTCTAGCATTTTTCACTAACTTCTCATAGAAAACTTTATTTTTTATTAGTCTCTTGATAGCGTATATAAACTCTTCTGAAGAAGTGGCAGAAATATAGTGTACGTCAGGAATAAAACCTAATCCGGCTACACGTTCAGGGATAGCAACTATCGCGACCCCAGATGATGCAGCTTCAAGAATCTTAAAGTTAGTACCTCCCCCAAAACGCACCGGAAATACAAATATATCTGAATCCATATAAACATTCTCAATTTTCTTAATATAATCTATATTTTTTACTCTTGTGTCAGAAATTAAGTATGAAAGTCTATCTTGATGTTTTCCAACAACAGTAAGAAAAGCGGAAGGAATTTTTAGAAAAACCTCTTTGTAAAAAAAATGGATTGCATCAATATTTGGAAAATAGGCAAAATTTCCAACGAATAAAAGTTTTTCACCTATTTCCTTTCTTTTCTTAAAGGAAAAGATATCTGGATTAATTCCGTTTGGAATTACAACCACTTCAGTTTTAGTTCGTTTTTGAATGTACTCTTTTTCTTCCTCTGTCACAGCAAATATAAGATCCGAATTATTATATGCGTATTCCTCTTCTTTTCTAACCTTTTCTACTTGTGATTTGTAAAAAGCTTTTAAAAGAAACCTCTTTGTTTTAGCAAGATCATGGTAAAGCATATGCTCAATATTTTCCGATCCATAAATTTGCCGCACTCCAAGTTTTTTTATATCTTGATTTATATAAAATGAAGTATAAAAGGACTCATATATTACAACATTTACGTTTTCTTTTTTTATAATTTCTATCAGCTCCTTTAAAACATTTCTTTCAAAATAAAGGTTTTTAAAAATTGAGCTAGGTAATGCAGCCGTTTTAAAAATTGCTGAAAAATTTTTTTTATCTTGACGTTTATGTGTAAATATTTTAGAAATTCCTATTTTTTCTAACTCTTTATTGTCTTCACGTTTATATGATCTTCTTGTAAACGAATAGAGAAGTACTTCGTTTTGCGTAGACGCACACTTCATGAGATGATATGCCCTGCTTTTTCCTCCGCTGTTTATGGGGAATGGAAAATCATAGGTAACAAAAAGTATTTTCATAATTAAAGAGATAGGATAAGAACGTCTTCTGAAGAGTATAAAACGTTATAATGTTTTCCTAACCCGTTAAAGTCTTCTTTTGTGGGTGTAGGAATAACTATATGAGTTGCGCCCATTTTTTTTAACTCTGGAATTCCATGTTCATAAGCCGGCCATCCCTGTCTGTTTATATAGTACAAAAAAGATGTGTCGCCATTATTTGCTGCAATTACCTTTGCGTTTTTCGGAAGAATTTTATCGGCAAGAATTCCTGCCAATACTAAACCCCTGTTGTTAATATTAAAATAATCTCTCACGTAGTACCAGGAGAAAAAGAAGGAAAAAATAATAACTACACATAAGGTAATTGTCGACACAAAGAGGTTAATTCCTACATTTTTTCCCACTAGTGAAGGCAATCGCATTATAAAACCCGCGCCTCTTCCTAAAAATATACAAATCGTAGGAAGAATGAGAATTTGATAATAATCATGCTGGACGTTACCTCTTGCAATAATTGTAAGATAAAGAAGCGATGAAATTAAAAATGAGATAAAAAATCCATAACTTTTTTCGTCCCTTTTTATAAAACCTAAAAATAACAGTACTAGTCCGAAATATCCCAAAATTAATTTACTAATCCTTTCTGCAAAAATCCAGTAGAAGAACGCGCCTGTAAATCTTATGTTTCCTCCGTTTAACAACCATAAAGAAGCAGGAATTCCTTCCGGATGAGACATAATCCACATTCTCCAAAAAATAAGGGGACCTACTGAAAAAATTAAGAATACGTAAAGCTGCCATTTTATTACCATTTTTGAACCA
>CAZQIA010000092.1:0-4424 GCA_964593215.1 uncultured Gammaproteobacteria bacterium | reverse complement strand
TCTAATACTATCGCAAGAGGCTTTCCCACATTTTTCCTAGTAACTTCTGCAAATAATTTTGCACCTTGTGGAGTAAAGTCTAATTGAACTTGTGGGCCTGCTGAAGAAGTATTGCCAAAAACAACTTGAGAATTTTTTAGATCTTTTCCTGTTAGTGCAGTTTTTATAGGATTGTTACCTAAAAATAAAGGCAAACCTAAGGGTAAATCAGCTGAAGGAGATGCGCCTTTGATTTCCGGTCCCTGTTCCCAGAATGTAAGCTGAGCCGTTTTTCCTATTAAATCTATTGCCGAGGATACATTAGATAAACCTGAAAGCTCCACAATTATTCTATAATCAGAACCCAATTTAAGCGTCTGAATAGTAGGTTCTCCTACGCCAAAGAAGTTTACACGTCTGTCTATAATGTTTCTTGCAGCCTCAAAAGCATTCTGCTGATCAGTAGTCTTAATATTTTTCATATCCACTTTATAGGTAAGCTGCGTCCCTCCCTGAAGGTCTAAACCGAGCTTGTAATTAAGACTTTTCTGAATAACTAAATTTCCCAATTTGAGGTTTAAGTTTGAAGGCGGAAGCGTCTGTTTTCCTACTTTTATACCAATAGGCAAATCAAATACAAAAAGTATTGCCGTTGCAATAGTAAGAAACAGAAGAAACCCAAAACCTTTTCTTTTTTTAGTTTGTTTAACCTTAGACATAACGTTATTTAATCAAAAAACCGGAAAGCAGTTAAAAAAACTTTCCGGTAAGACTTTTACCTAGCCTAACATTGCCTCTTCATCTCCAATAAGCATTACTCTAGAGCCGGAGATAATAGACGTGATAAAAGGATCCATCCTTTTTTTCCTAAAGATAAACTCTTCTTCCGTCATTACTGTATAATTTATCTCTGTTTCCCGTTTTGATTCTTCTTGTTTTACAACTAAAGTAAGCTCTGGAAGAACTATGGTTCCAACTATAAGAAGATCAACGTCTTCAGGGTTTTCTCTTATGTTTCTTACGAATTTTCCGGAAAGCATAGCAAACTTTACCTTACCCAATTTTACCCTATTCTTAATAATATCAGATCCTAATCCATTTGTTTTTGCATGAAGTCTTATGAGGTCAAAATAGAAAGGATAGTTCTTGTCTAAATAGTAATAAACTCTGTTTGCCCTAGGTTCTTTTTGTAAAACTCCTTTTTTCTCAAGAAGGATAAGTTCTCGTCTTACGGCGTTTATCTCTTCATTAACCCGTCTCACAATTTCTCTCACATGATACATTTCAGATGGATTATCCAGAAATAATTGGAGCAGTTTTACGCGCGTTTTAGAAGTAATGAGATCTCGCAACATAGTTTAGACAATGAGCAGAAGAAATTTAGATTCTGTAAAAATACAAATATTTTCTTTATATCTTTACAGTTCCGAATATCATCTTTTTAAGATTGATTTTTGTCTATAAAAGATGATTTCTTACTTCGTTCGAATAATTAATTGTAACACTTTTTGGAAGGCGTGTCGAGATATGAATTGTATACAGAGAAGATAAAATTATTGAACAGTAACTTCATTACCAAGCGGAACAACCTCAAACCAAATTCTTCCTCTGTTGAACTTTACCTCTTGACCGTTTGCAAAAATTTTAAGCCTTGCTTCCCTACTTGCCTTACTCCATGTTCCCTGAATTTGTTTTCCGTCCATATATATATTTGCTTTTCCTGTACCTTTATTTGTGTAAAGTCTGTGCAGATTATTTTCATAGCCATCATCTGCGTCACTTTCTCTCATAAAAAGCGTAACGATATTTTTTGCATTCAGCTGAATACCTGTATCCTTATCAATATGCTTTGATCCGCCATTAAACCTTTCATACATATTTGTCTGTTTGTCATAAACCCATTTCACGGAGTACATTTTGTAATCCTGCCAAAAATCAAACGATACGGTTTGAGAAGAAGCCCTTTCTGAAGCAGAAGCATCATCTTTAAATTTGTAGGGAACATAAGAAGTATCCCAAGCTGCACCTTCCTTGTCTACATTAGTTAATTCCCTCTCTTTTCCAAGATCCCATAATTTCTGGGTTGTAGAATACATAGTGTGCTCAGTAGCAACTGGGTGACCTAATCTATCATAATCTCTCCACATGGTTGGATAACCCACGTTTGAAACACCGTCAAAATCATTATAGAAAAACCAACCGTAGTCTTTAATCTGTCCCAAAGCGTTTGCCGGACCGGGCGTGTTTGCACCTCCCACATGCGCGTACAGAGGGTTTTTCCCGTATTCTGAGATAAAGTCTACAAAGTATGTCCTTGCGGATCTAATAGGGCCTACGGTTCCAGCGTCTTGACAGTAAAAGATAACAAGAAAACGAGTAATACCTCCTTCAGCAACTGCCTCATATACTATATCTGAGTAAGATATACCTGACTGAGGCCGAGCATCTTCGTGATTTTCTATCATGACTCCAAGAGGTCTATGCTTCTCCCACCAATCTTTTTGCTGTTTTGAATACATTGCCCCATTAATAGGGCACTCCTCTGTTTTAGGCAGAGTGTCATCAAACACAACCTTACCGTCTTTGTCTCCGCCAGAAAGCTTGGGCGGAGCAACCGGAGTTTTAACAATTCCGGTAGAAGTTAAAATGGAGGTGTTCACAAAAACAAAGTAAGACAAAAGCGCAGAGGCAACAAACAAACCAACAGAGATAAGGATTACATTTTTTTGGGTTTTTTGCATGGTTAAAGACTTTTTGCGCTTTTTAGCGCCTGCGTTTCTTCTGAGGATAATTCATAATCTACACCTTTACCTTTAACAACATTTTTAGCATACCATCTGGTACCGCTTCTGGTGTGTAAACTAGAAATAATTACTCCAGTGCTATTTGCGTCTAACAAAGCAAGAATAAAGCTCTGGTCTCCTCCTGTATCCTTAAATGGATTAAAACGCAAAAGGCCTACTTTCTGTATGTGCAGTAAGCCTTCTTTTTCTAGTTTATCACACACTTTCACTACATGGTCAAGAGCCTTTTTCATATTTTCATGTTCAAGCATGAGAGAGTCAAGAATTTTTGCAAGAGACTCTTTTTTCCCGCCTTTTGTAAGCCGTGAATAATAGAAATAAAACTTTAAACAGAAGAACGTTAAAATTATATTCCAAACAGCAAATAATACTAAAATTATGGGGAAATATTGACTGGGCATGTATTGTTGTTTAGGCTTTTAATTCAAAGCAAAATTGCTTTTTTAGCTTCCAGTAAATATTTTAGCCTCTTGACACGGTCAAGTCAATATGATACTTTTTGTCTCATGCCCCATTTGAGCTCAGTTTTTATAACGGTAAGCCCTCATTCTTTTTCTTGTTAAAACACTTTATGAGTAAAAAACGAAAAACAAAAAAAGAAAAAATTTCAACAGAAACAAGGAAACTGAACGTTTCCCAAATAAAGGCTTCTGCTTTACCCACCTATTCCTTCTCGTCTTCATCAGCTGAAATTCAAAAGACTTCCAATTTTCTTCCTCAGAGAACAATCCACGCATATGTGGCTACAGATATTAAACATACACTTCTAATTACGAGTATACTTTTCGTTTCCAGTATAATTTTTTATGTTTTAATTCAGAGTCATGTCGTCCATTTATCAAATTTTGGCTATTAGAATTTTTATTTGAGAGAACTTAAAAAAAGAAGGAGGTGATTTTAAATTATGGCAAGTATGTACTGCGTAAAATGTAGAGCAAAAAGAGAAGATCCTAATGCTACACCGGTTACCATGAAGAATGGTAAACCAGCAATGAAAGGAAAGTGCCCAGTTTGTGGAACAGCAATGTTCAAAATTGGAGCTAAATAATCCCGCTGTGCGGGGCTTTTGTTCCCATCCTGAATACAGGACTGTGAACTTAAGTTCTCTTATTGCTCGCTCTTAAAATACAAAGAGCGATACAAAAACCCAAAAACCCGATATTCAAGTATTACTTAACTGTAAGTAATATTTAATAATCGGGTTTTTGTTTTAAAATCAGGATTTACAAACAAAACCTGGGGCACAAGCAGATTTGGGCGCTACAAAGTGTTTTAACTTATAAACTTTCAGAACTGAAACATTCCACTCTCCTACAATTTCAGCCTGACCAAATCCTGCAACTTCCCAAAGAGAATATCCCAAAGGATGACATGGAATTGACTCACAAACTATTAACAGTTGGTCGGTTATACTTTTTCTATCCGGATCCGCTCCCGGAAACTGAATCGTAACAGGTGTTCTATTCTCAGCTTCAAAAAAATATCTATATGCATAATCTGAATTTCCTCCTGCTGAGATAACCGCGAAATTAAATGGTTTATTTTCAGTTTTTGAAAGTACAAAATCAGAAATCTGTTTTACCTGGTCAAGCTGATGATTTCCTGGATTTTTAAACGGTCTATCTTGATAGTTAAGAAGTA
>CAZQIA010000091.1:0-4430 GCA_964593215.1 uncultured Gammaproteobacteria bacterium | reverse complement strand
AGGGTTTCAATTTTATTCCTTCGTTTAATCATCAATTGGAACGTGAACCCACGGAAGAACGAATGAACGAACGACCGCGAAGCAGAGAAAGAGTAAAGAGGAAGCATGAAATGCTGATTTCGGCTCTTTCAGTAAGTAAACGAGTTCTGGAGTGGATGAACGTTACACTGATGAGAGCTTTTGATTCACTTTTGGCGGATCAAAAGTGAAAGAAAAAAGAATTGCAGGAGGTTTTTGGTACTTAGGAGCGCAGTAAAACGAGCACCGCAAGCTATGCTTATTATTGGTACAAAAGACTCAAATATTATGTACAATAAATAAATGGACGCTTCAGTTTTCAAAAACAGACCCTTCCTTTTCATTCTCTTTACCGCTTTTCTCTCAGTCTTAGGGATAGGAATTATTATTCCGGTTATTCCGTTTATTGTGGCCAAATACGTTTCCACAACTTCTGAGGTTGCATTTCATGTAGGACTTTTAATTTCTTTATATTCTTTTTGTCAGTTTTTTGCAGCTCCTGTCTTAGGAGCATTAAGTGATAAATTTGGGCGCCGCCCCGTGCTTTTAACTTGCCTTTTTGGATCCGCCATAGGATACATTTTGTTTGGAATTGGAGGAGCACTCTGGGTACTTTTCTTAGGAAGAATTATTGACGGGTTAACCGGTGGAGACATATCTACTGCTATGGCCTACGTTGCAGACGTAACCCCGCCTCACGAAAGAGGAAAATACTTTGGAGTGATTGGCGCAACCGTAGGATTTGGGTTTATCATAGGACCTACCATAGGAGGATTTGCATCTCATATTTCTCTCTCTGCCCCTATGTATCTTGCAGCAGGCTTAACACTTCTTAACATGGTGTATGGATTCTTCTTTCTTCCGGAAAGTCTTAAAAAAGATCATAGAATTAGTGATTTCACGCTTCACCATCTCAACCCGTTTGCACAGCTTTTATACATATTAAAAAAACCATTACTCGCAAGACTTATGCTCATAGGCGCTTTTTACTTTACCGCGTTTGCCATGCTTCAGGGAATAAGTGGTGTGTTTTATAAAGATGTTCTACACAGAAGCCCGTCTGATATTGGCCTGTACTTCTTAATTCTAGGATTAGGAGATATGTTCACCCAGGGGTATCTGGTAGGAAAACTTTCTAAAAGTGTTAGTGTTATGAAGTTAGTAATGGCAGGGTTTCTTATCACCGCATTTGCTTTTACCATAAACGCGTTTCTGCCTATTTTTCCATTAACCATGGCTGCATATATTTATTTCTTAATTTACGCTCTGGGAAGCGGACTCTTTGAACCCTCATTTGCGGGACTTGTGTCTGCTGCAGCAGACCCCAAAGAACAAGGAAGGGTTCAGGGAGCAGGTCAGTCATTTCAGTCAGTAACCCGTGTTATTGGACCGCTTTTGGCGGCATTTTTATACCAATTCACGCCCTCCCTACCCTGGACGGTGTGTGTAATGCTGTCTGTGATAGGTGCGGTTCTGCTTTTATTAAACAGAAAGACCATCTCGCACCTCCACCCCCACCTCCAGCATTAATCTAAGCTCTGTTTTAATTGTGGTACAATAATTCCTTATGTCTACTCAAGAACGCGGTCCTCGAGCACTAGGAAGAAAAATTGCTGACAGGCTTAGAATAGGAAAAAATGAAAGAACCGTCATTTTCCCAGAGGAACGCACGAGGGATTTTGCAGAACTTATTACACAACCAGTAAGTGAAAATGAAGGAGCAGACCCTTCTATCTTCACGTTTCTTATTCGCGATCCCAAACATCCTTCTATACATGTCCTAAGAAAAACAAGAATTGACCTGAGCGGACGCAGAATTCAACCTGGTTTTGCGTTTCAATTTACTCCAGTTCCAGTTCAAGAACTTACACCAAGTGGTACTAGAGATATTAATGGCTCAGGAATTGCGAGTATAAATATTCCTGCTAGGCGCGAAGAACTAGTAAAATATGAGTCTGATCTTGGAACATCCTCTGATCCTAAAATGAAAGCCAGAGCTGGAATTGTTATGATGGTGGAATATAAAGGAGATAAACGTTTGACAACTGATGACGTGTTTAATCTTACGGTTGATAAACTGGGATACGACCTTCAGGAGAAAAGAAGGGCTGAAAAAACTAAACACTTTTAATAAAGTCCGCAGTTGTTAAAACGTAGAGGCTTTAGAACCGGGACGCATCACCATTCTGGATAAATATAAACACACTAGCACAAATATTCCGCCTGTTATAAACGGTAAAGGTCTTGCGTAGGAAGACAAAAACCCTCCTAAAAGAGGGCCCACTATCATTCCTATACTCTGATAAGATGCGTTTAATCCCATTACAGACCCCTGAGATTTAGCATCTGCTTCTTGGGATAAAATTGCCGGAATTAGCGTCTGAACAATGCTGTTAAAAAGTCCTATGATGCACATTGCGCCCACAAATAGTACAAGAGATGGATACAGTGTCATAACAAATAATCCAAACGCCGTAAACCCTAAAGACACCATAAACGCTTTTTTCATTCCCAGTAACTTAGATACTCTTTGAACCAAAAATGTCTGAGTAATTAACCCTATGAAGCCAAAGATCACGAATAAAATTGCGTTTCCTTGTGTGTTTAACTTCAGAATATTTAATACATACGGCTGAAACCCAAAGATAATTGAGCAGGAAAACGCCAGGAAAAATATTAAAGTAATTAAAAATGTAGGACCCACATGAGGCTCTACTAATGTTTTAAAAAGTGCAGGTATATCAAATAATTTTCCTTCATGAACTGCGCCTATATGTTTATTAGTTTCCGGAAGGTAAAAAATAGTCATAAGCGCTGCAACAAGCGTTATTACTCCGGCTATTATAAACGGCACACCGCTTCCTAATCCTACAGTAAGTGCTGCAACCGCCGGCCCAAACACAAACCCAAAACTAAAAGCGGCTCCCACAATTCCAAACGCACGGGCGCGGTCTTTAGGCTCTGTAGAATCTGAGATTACGGCAAATGCAACCGGGATGTTTCCCGCGGTAAGTCCATCAAGCGCGCGTGCTAAATACAAGAAAAGCGCGTTTGGTGCAAATGCCATGATGAAAAATGAGGCAACGGTTCCCAGAATGGACATAACAAGAAGCGGACGTCTCCCATATTTATCAGAAAGGCGTCCTATGATGGGTGTTGAGATAAATTGACACACGGAAAAAAGAGAAAACAAAAGCCCGTTTTCAAAGTCTGAAAGCCCGTATTTTCTGGAATAGGCATAGATAAGCGGAATTATTATTCCATACCCCAGCATATTTACCAATGCAATTAAGGCAATAATTAAAAGATTTCTGTTTTTTCTGTCAAAAATACCCATGAAGGATTAATTGTACCATGTTTTAAACGCGTGGGGAATCATTGACAACAAAGAAAAAAACAGGTAAAAAGAGCTATGGAAGAAAAGGAAACCGGCAAGTCAAAACCAGGAAAGGAAACAAAGCCAACAACCATAACCATAACCGGAATTGATGAAAAAACCTGGGCAGTTCTGTGTCATGTAACAACATTTGCAGGACATGCTATTCCGTTTGGAAATATCATTGGACCACTGGTGATCTGGCTTTTGAAAAGACAGGAAATGCCATGGGTAGATGAACAGGGAAAGGAAGCGTTAAACTTTCAGATTACTGTTTCAATTTTCTTTGTGGTAAGCTTTGTCCTTGTTTTTTTTCTCATAGGATTTCTTCTACTGCCTGCTGTTTTTATTCTAAATTTGGTGTTTGTAATTATGGCGATTATAAAAACCAGTCAAGGAGAACACTACCACTATCCCCTATCAATTAAGTTTATCAAGTAAGGTAATTTAAACCCCGGAAACGTGAAAAAGTCGTCCTATACCGTACGTTACAATCATTGCAAATACTCCCCCCAGAACCACTCTTGCGGTTGCGCGTTTAGCATCTGCTCCGCCTATCTTTGCACTTAAAACCCCTGTTGCTGCAAGCGCTACCACAACCGCACCAAATGTAAAAGGAACTTTAAGCCCAACCGGCGGAATAATAATTGCCGCAAGAGGAATACACGCTCCAGCAAGAAATGCTCCTGCAGATGCAAATGCTGCATGCCAGGGGTTTGTTAAATTTTCAGGATCTATTCCCAACTCAGCGTCAATATGAGCAGCATATGCATCTTTTTTAGTTAGCTCTTTTGCAACTAATTCCGCAGTCTTTTTGCTTAATCCCTTGCGCTCATATATTAATGTAAGCTCCATAAGCTCTGCCTCCGGATAGTTTTCTAATTCAAATTTCTCCTTTTTTAAAAGTGCTTTTTCTGTGTCTCTGGAGGAAGAAACAGATACATACTCTCCTGCCGCCATAGAAATGGCTCCTGCAATGATCCCAGCAGTTCCGGCGGTAATTATTACTCCCGAGTCATTTGTAGCTCCAGCTACT
>CAZQIA010000090.1:0-4474 GCA_964593215.1 uncultured Gammaproteobacteria bacterium | reverse complement strand
CAGTTGCGGCAGCCAGAGCATTTTGTCTCTTAAACTCTCCACTAAGTTTCAGTTTCACCGGCAGCAGAGTAGAGTCGGAAAGTGAGTAATCTATGTGTTTTTTACCTTTTAACTCTTTAAGCAGGTATAAATATGATGAATCATCAGCGTTTATGATAGGTGTTTTAGAAAGCTTTAAGAGTTTTGACTTAGCGTGTACATATTTTTCATATGTTTTATGGTAGTCCAAATGCTCATGGGTAACATTTGTGATAAGCCCAATGGAAAAAGGGATTCCCCACGCTCTATTCTGGTCAAGACCGTGTGAAGTGATCTCAAGAACTACGTGCGTGCACCCAGCTTGAATTGCATGTCTTAAGTATTTTTGAAGAATTTTAGATGAAGGCGTAGTAGTATGAAGTCCTGTTTCATAAAAATTTCCATCTATGTAAGCTCCAATGGTAGTAATAAGTGCAGCTTTAATGCCAGCTTCCATTAAAATAGAGTACAGAATGGTAGAGGTTGTTGTTTTTCCATCTGTTCCCGTAACACCTATAACATTTAATTTTCTTCCGGGAAATTTGTATCTTGTTGAAAAAACAGCTGCGTTTCCCAGATGATAATAGTTTTTAAGTTTTCTAATCACTCTTTTATTGTAGCAAATTGCCCAGAAGAAATTACTTAAGTACGGTCATGGAGATGGTATTTTTAACAGTGATACTGTTGATAGCTGATGTTTCCGGTTTTTTTTCTTGGGAAGAGTCTGTTGCAACAGGTGTTTCAACGACTTTAGGATCGTAATTTGTAAACACCATATTGCATACCTCACCGTTACAAACACCGCATGCATACTTATAATTGCCTTCAATGGCAGACTTATGAACAGGGGAGTGAAGCCACCAATTTAAAGCTTCCGCTTCTGTATGCTGCCATATAAGATTCTCAGTAGCCCAATACGGAAGGTTTTTTGCATAAAATCCTGCGTGGAGGTTATGAGTATTAAAAATTTCATCAACCATTTCATATTTTCTAGAATCTGCAACCGCACACACCTGTGCTTCGTGTTCAAACGCAGTAAGTCCTATTTCTGCTCTATGGTTATTTGTGAGTTGGAATAATAAATCTGCTGAAAGTGTTGCTGTGTTTGTGTCAACGGTATTTACAGCTTGTGTTATTTTTTCTGGCTCTTTTTTTTCTTCAATTTTTACCGGTGGAATAATATTGCTTGATGCAAGAAATTCTGAGGTTGGTGTAGTTTTTTTTGGCTTTTCGCAGCTAGAATTTGCTATGACAATAAACTGTGCCATAGGACACTGTGTGTTTGCCAATATTTCCTGGGCGTGTGCTTTTTCTGTATAGACTATACTTACGAGAGAGAAAAGTAAAACCGCAAGCAGGGCAGTGGTACTACGCTTCCAAAATACCACGAAGGGTGCATTGTACCGTAATATAAATAAAAAAGCAAATGTTCACAAAAATCTTAGGATTTTTTAGCTGCCGGGGCTTTTTTGTGGAGATTTTTTAGTTTTTCTTCTTTCTCAAGTTTTAGTTCTTCAGCTCTTTTTCTTTCTTGAGACATTTTTTCATCAACTATCTTTTGGCATTCCTTATCAGGGCAAACAGTTTCAGTATGAATAATGTATGATGATCCAAAGTGGCTTTCTACTTTTTCTTTCCACGTTTTTCCATCAATTCTTTGCTTGCCGCATCTGATGCAGAGATTTGTATATGTTACTGTTGCTGCCATAATAAACGCCTTGGAGAACTAAGTTAGGAGTACTTTAAGGTGTCTTCCTTATTATAGCACATTTACGTTCATTGATCAAAAAGCTTACATTTGGTATCATTGTATGGCTCAAATTAGCCAATGCTGAGGCTAACAAGCACATTGGGATGTCGTCTAATGATAACCAGAGCTTGCGTTTCTCGATTCTCTGCGATCCTAAGGACAACAGCCTTTGGAACTGTTTTAGTTGTAAGTGAAACGAGCAACGCACGAACGAAGTGAGTTTTCTGGTTCTTTGAAAATTTGGTGGTTTCGCTGGGATGTCGTCTAATGGTAGGACAACAGCCTTTGGAGCTGTTTATTCTGGTTCGAATCCAGGCGTCCCAGCGAAACCACTGAGTTAAAGTTGAATCCAGGCGTTTCAGCAAAGTAGTATAGTTATTATATATGAGAAAAATTTTTGTCCTTGAGTTTATCACACTAGATGGCGTGATCCAGGCGCCTGGCGGTTCCAAAGAAGATGCTGCAGAAGGTTTTAAATACGGAGGGTGGATGGGTCCTTATTTTGATGAAGTAGGTGGGAAAGAGATGGAAAAGCAGATGAAGGAGACATACGGCCTACTTCTGGGAAGAAAAACTTATGATATTTGGGTAGGATATTGGCCAGAACATACAGAAACATGGCCTCAAGTAAATAAAATTCCAAAATATGTTATGTCCAAGACCTTAAAGAATCCAACTTGGGAAAACACAGTGGTATTGAATAGTGTAGACGAACTCAAAAAATTAAAGAGCTCCGACGGGCCAGATTTACAAGTGTACGGAAGCGCTGATCTTATCCAAGCTTTAATGGAGCATGATTTAGTGGATGAATTTTGGCTTAAAACATTTCCAATTACGCTTGGTACAGGAAAACGGTTATTTGAAAAAGGGACTATGCCTTTTTCCTTCAAGCTCTATGAATCTGAGGTTACCCCAAGTGGCGTAATTTTTGCTTACTATAAACGTGACGGAGATGTAAAAATAGGATCAATGGTTTAAACCTCAAATAGGCAAGGATGCATTCTTTACTAACGTAAATTTACATTTCTGAGGTGAGATGTTCTAGAAGTTCATTGTAATCACACATTGCAAGACAAATTCCTTGGTCTCCTGATCCGTAGTACACATAAAGATCCTCTCCAAATACCACGGCTCCCTCCGGAAATGCCACATGATTCACCACTCCGTGAATTTCGCGCTCTGTTTCAGGCTTTAAAATATGATCAACGTTTGCCAAAATTTTTCTGGGGTTATGCAAATCTAAAAGTGCCGCACTGATAGACCATTCCGTGTGATCATGAACTGTGGTGAGTGCGCTGTAAACAAAAAGCCATCCATGCGGAGTTTTTATGGGCACTGCCCCTACCTCATTACCGCGTCCTTCAGCCGGTCTAAACACCACATGATCTTCATATAATTCATTTACAATCCTATTCATTCGTTCTTTAGATGGGTAGAATAGATCATAGATGTCTTCAAATTGCGCCATCATAATTGTGGCCTTTGGACTTTCTAACTCAAAGGTAAAAAACATAGTGTATTTTCCGTTAATCTTTTCAGGAAATAAACAGGCTGCTTTTGAGAAAATGTCCGGCCCAATTATGCCGTGCTTATTCCAGTGAATAAAATCTTTACTGGTAGCAAGTGCAATTCTCACTTTCTGCTCATGACCTATGCCGCCAACTGCGGTGTAATACAAATAATAAATGCCGTCTATTTTGGTAACCCGAGGATCTTCACACCCCAAACCGTTTTCATACACCTCAGTGGGAGAAAGAAGTGGCTCTTCAAATCTTTCAAAATGCATTCCATCAACACTCTCTGCGTATCCCAATGAAGACATATAGGCCCCTTCAACTTCAGGATGGACGTCATTTGTGGCCCTATAAACCATTCTAAAAAACCCATTTTCATAGATTACTCCCGGATTTAAAACAGACCCTTTCTCCCACTCATGTTGTGGGTCTCGCTCTAAAATTGGATCTCCTCTAAATCTTTTTAATTTCATTTAACTAGTGTAACACTAAAGTAATTGTCAAGTAAATAAAGTGAATGTAAACAAGTCAACGGAACAAAAAAACATAAAGCCTTTCTAAGATGCAAACTAGAATTCCTTTTTTAAAATTTCAGGATACTTTTCATGCACGGTGAGAATTAACTCTCCGAACAAAGAATTTACCCATGCAAACCAGCCGCGCGTGAAGTGATTTACGTTATCAACATCAATACTTTCATGCATAAAAAATGTTTTTGCGTGAGTTCTTTTAAGAATTTTTAAACATTTTGTAATTTCTTCGGTGTTTTCAGAAGTTAGCGCCTGCATAATAGTTGCCATTGGCCAAAAATGATCACAAACCCCAACGTGAGGAGAAGTTATCCCACACGCAATTTGTCCTTTGGCAAAAAATGAGTTCCAAGAAGACAATACAAATTTGCGCGTGTTTTGATATATTTTATCGTCCAACTCGCTAAATCCTAAATACGGAAGGCTGAGAAGGCTTGGAATGTTTGGGTCGTCCATAAGGCAATTGGATCCAAAACCGTCCACTTCATACGCATAGATTTTGCCAAACTCTTTATGATTTACTATTCCAGAACTCTTTATTCCGTCTGCAATTTGAGCAGTGAGAGTTTGAGAGATTTTTATTAGGTTTTGAGCTCCTAACTCTTCCAGAATAAATTTTATTTTTTTGAGATTAACTAAAGTCATTGCATTAGAAGAAATAA
>CAZQIA010000089.1:0-4492 GCA_964593215.1 uncultured Gammaproteobacteria bacterium | reverse complement strand
GAGTGTGGGTTATGGTAAGAAATGCTATTAATGCAATAAGAAACACGCCAGAAGCTAGACCATCCAAACCATCAGTAATATTAAAAGCATTCACAAATGAAACTATGATAAAGGCTGCAAATGGAATAAATAACAGCCCTAACTGGATTTTTCCTAGCCAATGAAGGTAAATAAATGAGTATCCTAGCTGATAGTAAAATACTGCACCTATAATAAATGCGAGCGCCCACTGAAGAAGGAATTTGTACTTAAAGGAAAGGCCAAAAAACCCGTCATTACCCTTATTCAGTATTTTTTTGAGGTCATCGTAAAATCCCAGTGCTCCAAAGCCAATAAAAGAAAAGAGGAGCACAAAAAGCTCCCAAAATGTAACATCTACTTTAAATATTCCGTAAGTCCACAGGGTTATAACGGTAACAACGGCAATTATTAACGCGCCACCGCCAAATGGTGTGCCTATTTTTCCGGCAGAATATTTGTCAAAAATAGGCGTACGCTTATTAAACATGTCGCGGGACTTGTGATGCTTTCTCTGAAGCTTAATTTTATACAAGAAGTCAATGAAGGGAACCAGTAAAATCGCGGTCATCCCAAAGGAAAGAATTGCAAAACCAAATATTTTTTCCATATATATTGAATTGAAAGGCTAATCTCACGCGCTTCCTCTATTATATGTTGTTATGCCTAAACTTTCAACCTAATCAAACATAAATAAAGCATGCTTAATACAAGCTGACATACTTTCAACAGTCTCAAACACGTTAAAACCTCCAAAATGTAACCTTATAGTTGACAACCATACCTAAGTGTGGTATATATAGCATCTTATATTTATTTACTATGAGTTCTGATGAATTTATCATCTTTTTAACTGTACCTGAGGTCGCAGGAATTCTGCGGCTTTCTGTGTTAACCATCTACAAATACATTAAAGAAGAAAAACTTGAGGCTGTAGAATTTGGCGGCCACTATAGAATCCCCCAAACCTCACTTGAAACCTTTATACAAAACCACAAAGTGGGAGGAGAAAATTAATGGAAAGCAAACTTAAAAAAGAAATATCAGTTGTCATTCCAACATATAACGAAGCCGATAATATTCAGGATCTTGTTTCTCGGATTCATGACGCCTTAACACAGCACGGCTTTAAATATGAAGTAATTATTGTGGATGACCACTCTACTGACGCTACTTTAAAAGTAGCTGAGTTCTTCTCAAAAAAATATCCTATTTCTGTTTTTTCAAAAAAAGGGAAAAAAGGTAAAGCATACTCTCTTCTTGAAGGGTTTGAAAAGGCTAAACATGAACATATCGGCTTTATAGATGCAGATCTCCAGTATCCACCAGAGGCTATTCCACTAATGGCGCTTGAACTGGCAAATTATGACGTGGTTGCTGCAAACAGAAAAAAATATAAAGAAAATCCTGTAAGACACGCTATGAGCAAGGTTTTTAAAACCATTTTTGGCAAAATTCTTTTTTCATTAGATCATGACGTACAAGCAGGCCTTAAGGTATTTAAAAAAGAAGTATACAAAGCTACAATCTTTAAACCCTCTACCTCCTGGACTTTTGATTTGGAGTTTTTGCACAGAGCAAAAAGCTTAGGATTTACAATACACAACTACGATATTACATTTAACAAAAGAAAAAAAGGTTTTTCAAAAATAAACACAGTATCTAATACAATTGAAATAGCTTCTCAGGCAATAAATCTCAAACGTAAAAAAATTGCACCATACTACATTCTTCCTGAAACAGGCAGAAATATGAAAGGTGCAGGGATTAGATATAAAAGAAAAAAATACGTAACACACACAACTCTACCTTTTGCAAAAAGCTCCATAGTTACTTTTACGTTCTTTCAGAAACTCTTGCTATTAACGCTTTTAAGTGTAATCGTCTCAGGCTTACTTTTTCAAACTTTTAATACGCTAAAAACGGTTGTGGCAGTGTTGTCCACAATATATTTTCTTGACGCTCTTTTTAATCTGTTTATCAACTTAAAAAGCGTTTATGAGACTCAAGAAATTAAGATCTCAGAAAAAGAATTATCTCAAATTTCTGATAAAAATCTTCCGGTTTATACAATTTTGTGTCCTCTTTATAAAGAGGCAAGAATTATCCCGCATTTCTTGCAATCAATTGCAAGGCTAGACTGGCCAAAAAATAAACTTGATGTAATTCTTCTTTTAGAAGAGGATGACAAAGAATCTATTGAAATTGTTAAACGAATGCACTTACCAGCATACACTCGCGTTGTTGTAGTTCCGCATTCACAACCTAAAACCAAACCTAAAGCGTGTAATTACGGACTTTCTTTTGCGAGAGGAGAATACTTAGTTATCTATGATGCAGAAGATAAACCTGATGCACTTCAGCTTAAAAAGTCGTACCTTTCTTTCCAAAAAGTTGGACCAAAAGTACTTTGTTTACAGTCAAAACTAAATTACTACAATGTATCCCAAAACCTTTTAACCAGATTTTTCACCGCTGAATACTCTCTCTGGTTTGATGTAACGCTTCCTGGGTTTCAAAGTATTGGCACTACTATTCCTTTAGGTGGCACCTCAAATCATTTTAGGACTTTAGATCTTCATATGCTTCAGGGATGGGATCCATTTAACGTTACTGAAGATGCTGACTTGGGAATAAGATTATTCAAAGAGGGCTACAAAACGGCAATTATAGACTCGGTAACTCTGGAAGAAGCAAATTCTAAAGTAGGAAACTGGCTGAGACAAAGGTCAAGATGGATTAAGGGATACATGCAAACTTATCTTATTCACAATAGAGATCCATATGGTTTTGTGAAAAGTAAAAAAAATCATGCCTTCCTATTTCAGCTAATTATCGGTGGAAAAATTGCGTCAATTATTATTAACCCTTTCTTGTGGTTAGCGACTATTTCCTACTTTACTCTCTATACATATGTAGGACCTGCAATTGAATCCCTGTATCCTGCCCCAGTTTTCTATATGGCTGTGTTTTCATTAGTTTTTGGAAACTTCTTATACATGTATTACTACATGATCGGAATTATGAAAAGACGCGAGTACGATGTTCTTAAGTATACATTTCTGATTCCTGTGTATTGGGTACTTATTAGTACAGCAGGATTTTTTGCATTATATCAATTGTTTTTCAAACCTCATTATTGGGAAAAAACAGTTCACGGCCTCTATTCTAAAAAAAGTTCAAACGGTGGAATATCTTTTGATATCCCTAGGATTGTACTCTCACCTATTAGATACACCATGTCTCTTATTTTTTAAAAAATGAAAAATATTTTTAAAACAATTAATTCTGTAAGGTCTAATAAAAAAACTGCTACTGAAGGATTTATCCTTATTGCTGCAATAAATGCTGCAAACATTTTAAGTTACTTATTTAACGCTCAGCTTGGAAGAACTATGACCTTTGAAGATTATGCTGTGATTAGTTTTATTTCAAATCTTTACTCCATACTTTCAATTCCTGCAACTGCTATGGGAACAACTATAAATCAAAAAACATCACACCTTTTTGGTGAAGGAAAGGACTCCGCAAGCATTACCTTCTGGAGAAGTATGAGGAAAAAATTTCTTGCAATTTCTGTATGTGCGCTTGCATGCTGGATTGTGCTTTTGCCATTTTTAAGCAGCTACTTCAAGATAAGTCCTTTATATCTACTCTTCTCTTTTGCCCCCATAATCCTGGTAACTTTTGCTGCTGCAGCGGACAGAGGATTTATGTACGGACGTCTCATGTTTGCTGGAGTTGCTGGAGTGTATCTTATTGAACCACTTTTGAAATTTCTTATGGCATTTTTCTTAGTAAAAGTAGACAGAGCAGAATACATTTTTCTTTCAATTCCTGCAGCTGCAGTTGCAGCATTTTTACTGGGATGGTTTTTTATTCACAGATATAAAAACGGCGCTGTTAAAAAAACGCAGTCTTTTCCTGCTAAATTCTTCTTGGTAAGTTTAATTGCCGGAATTTCAAGCGTTTCATTTTTAAGCATAGATGTCATTATGGCAAAACATTTTCTTACTCTGGAAGATGCAGGAAAATACGGATTAATCTCACTTGTCGGGAAAATGGTCTTTTTCTTAGGAAGCCTCTCTTCTCCTTTTATTATGCCTGTTGTTTCCAGATTAAATGGTGCAAAAAAAAGTACTAGCTTTGTGTTCTATACAATTTTTACGGGAACTCTTTTTCTGTCTTTACTTGGCTTTTTGACATTCGGACTATTCGGCAACGTAACGCTTCCCATTTTGCTTGGAAAAAAAGCATACACGATTTTACCGTATATACCACTCTATACATTTTCCATGCTTTGCTTCACTGTTTCTCAGGTATTTACAACCTTTTACCTAGCAAAGAAAGATTATTGGTTCTCTTCATTTGGTTTGCTTGTAGCTCTTGGTCAAGTAATTGGGATTAGTTTATTTCACAATTCTATTGCTGACATGGTACGGGTTATGACTGTCTTAGGAATTTCAAATATTGT
>CAZQIA010000088.1:0-4517 GCA_964593215.1 uncultured Gammaproteobacteria bacterium | reverse complement strand
ATGATATAATAGTTTTTCATGGAAAACCTTCCTACAAACTATCAGAAACACATGTCTTCAGACCCCTCACGCAAGTTTTTTGTAAAACGCTTCAATCAAACTCTTGTAAAAACACTGAAAGACCTTTCTGTAGATTCAATCCTTGATGCAGGCTGCGGCGAAGGATTTACGCTTAATAAATTTTTTGAAGAAGGAATTGGAAAAAATTTAGAAGGCGTAGACTTCTCTAGAGATGCGATTGAGCTGGGAAAAAAACACTTCCCTTTTTTGAAGCTTAAAGAAGGAGATATCTATGACCTCCCCTATAAAAAGGATACATTTGATGCTGTAATCTGCACAGAAGTTCTGGAACATCTAGAAAATCCAAAAAAAGCTATTGCCGAGGTATTACGTGCCTCCAAGAAATACGTTATATTCAGCGTTCCCAATGAACCATTTTTTATGGGAGGAAGACTCTTAAGAGGCCTGAACATAAGACAATTTGGAAATCATCCAGAACACATAAATCACTGGACGTTTTTCTCTTTTCCGGATTTTTTGAAGCAAAACGGTGTAAAGGTAAAAATGATAAAACTTCCCTTCCCCTGGATTCTTGTAGTAGGAGAAAAATAACATCTTAATCAAGAAGATGTTTTCTAGAAACGAATAGCTACTCTTCCTTAGATGCGTATTTCAGAAGCTGCATAGATTTACTGCTGTCTCCGTTTTTATCATTAAGGTGCACTAGTAAATCTGCAAGAAAACCGGTGAAAAACGCTTGAAATCCGCTTAAAACAAGCATTACTCCTAAAAATAATAGTGGTCTAGTGCCAATGCTTTTTCCCATAAAATGCAAAAACGAAAGATACCCCAAAACAATAATTCCCAAAACAAAAAGAATTTCTCCCACTATTCCAAAAAAATGAAGAGGTCTGTCTTTGTACTTGCTTAAAAAAATCATGGTAAGCATATCCGGCATATCCTTCCACAATTTAGAAAATCCATATTTTGATTTGCCAAAACGTCTTTTGTCGTGCTCCACTGCTACCTCTTCAACTTTAAATCCCTGCTGGTAAGAAAGCAATGGAATAAATCTATGAAAACCGCCATATAACTTAAGTGATTTAGCGGCTTCTGATGTGTAACCCTTTAAACCGCAGTTATAATCATGCAGCTTTAATCCCCAAAACAAATTCGCAAGAGAATTGAAAAAACGTGAGGACAAAAGTTTTTTAAATGAGTCTTTCCTGTGCTTTCTCCATCCGCATGCAACCTCTATTCCTGAATCTAGCGCAGCTAGAATCTTTTTAATTTCAGAGGGTTTATCTTGAAGATCTGCATCAAGCGTAATAACAAACTCTCCTTTTGATTTACTAAATCCTAGACTTAGTGCCTCTGCTTTCCCCTGATTTTTCCTAAATGAGAAAACCCTCACCTCTTTATCTTTTTTTTCAAAAGACTTTAGAATATCTAGTGTTGAATCTGAAGACCCGTCATCAACAAAAATAATTTCGAACTGTTTTTTTAGCTTTAAAAGCTCATGCCTCAGCTCAGAATAAAACGCAGAAAGTGACTCTTTTTCATTGTAAACAGGAACTACTATACTTAACATTATGGTATTATAACATTTTTAGCCTCGAAAACGCGACAAAGTCACCATTTTCGTAAAGAATTTCATACATAGGGTTTTTTCTAAGATCCTCTACCATTTGTTTTTGTGAGGCTAAAGATGGCTGGGCATAAACATCATTTAGTAAAAATACTGCAACATCAGCCTCCTGTAAACCGTTTGGAATCGTGTAAATTTTCTTTCTTTGAGATAGGTGTGATCCTACATTATTGCTTGCAGCAACACTCTTCTTTTTATCAATGGTTTTTAAAAACTCTGAGACCTCATGTTTATTAGAAAGCTGTTTGGTAAACATGTCTGTACTCGGTCTTAAACTTCCCGGTAAAGGTCCTAGCACCCAAGCAGATACAATTGATGATGTAACAAGTAAAACCCCCACCCTTTCATATGTCATAATAGGAAACATTTTTTTAATAAACCGCATGGCATAAACAGTTGAAATGAAAATAAATGGAGTAACTGTTGCAGTATATTGATAATAAATCTCATGGAGTTGGCCATTATTGCTTAAAAGATTTATGGCAAAATCCGGCGCTGCGAACAAAAGCGTAGGAATTGAAAACACAGGTAAAAACGCAACAGGAGAAAAAATACTCATAAGATAAGACAAACGTTCAGGTGTAAATATCAACTGAATCCATTTCTGTGGAGCAATAAAGACAGATAAAACAATCTCTAAAGGAGAATTTCCCAAGTGGGAAAAATATGAAAGCGCAAAATGCTCATCTCCGCGCGAAGAAGGAATTATATGGGAAACCAAAAGGTAAAAAATTGCCATAAAGATTGCAAACGTTCCTATGCCTAAAACTAGAAGTTTACCGTTAAGAACTGCTATTCTTCCGGAAGAAAATGAAAAATTGTCTCTTACCATCTTTAACCCAAGTAGGGCTGCTACTATCCACACCTCTTCTTTAGTTAGAGCGGATAGGATAACAAAGGTAAAGAAAAGCAGATAATTTTTTTTTATAAGAAAAAAGTAGGACGCAAGAAGAAATCCCGTAGCAAGCACTACTGGATGGAAATCGTACAAAAGCGAATATGAAAGACTTGGGTTTAAAAGATACGTTAAAGTAACCACGAAGGAAACCGTTTTTTTCTTTAGTATGTGAAATGAAATAAGGTAAACAAATACAGCTCCCACTGCTGCTACGGCTGATTGAAGAGCTATAAGAATTCGAGGATCTGACCATAGTAGATAAAATGGAGCAAGCAAAATCAATATAAAGTCTGCGTGAAATGAAAGCCTGGAGGTAATTTGTGTTCCATTTGGATCAGTAATTTCAAATACTCTCCCGTGAGCTGTATTCCAAACAGTTTGATCCATGTTTCCCAAGTCAAATCTTCCCGTGAAAAAATTTTCATACCGTAAAAATCCTGACGCAGTAAAATAGATAAAAAAGATAGCAATACATACTCCCAGCAATACTTCTACTCTTCTTCTTTGTATTTGCATAAAAAACTTCTGAACATGTTTATTTCTGAGCCAAACAACTGAAAGTATTAAAAATACCGCTTCTCCGGCTATTTGAAGTATTCTTGTAAGTAATGCTGCAACAATTGCATTTCCTGGCCCAATAAAAGGCGCAAGTCCAACAGAAATGATTCCCTCACGCACTCCTAACCCCATGGGCGTCACAATAGTTATGTATCCAAAAAAAAGCGAAAATACAAAAAAGAAAACAAAAGATAAAAACTCACGCGGGGTTAAAAAGGACATTGATAAAACTGCAAAGTAAGAACCTATACCAAAAAGAAGTAAATATAAAACGGTTAGAAATTGTATGTAAACCGTAATGTTAAAACTAAATCCTGGAAAAATTTTCCATATTTTTTTAAAACCAAACAATTCATGACCTGAAAGGCTTTTGTGGAAAAGAAATATACCAAGACATAAAGTAGTGGCACCAATAGAACCGTAAGGAAGAAAAGGTGAATACAGGAAAGATATTGAAAGATCTCTTACAAGAAATGGAACTGCAAAGCCTGACAAAAAAACACATCCTATGAGGAAAAACTGAATTTCAATAAAAAGAAGGTGCACTATTTCTTTTTTCCCTACCCCTTCAGCTGATAGAAGCACCCCTCTTCCCAAAAAAGCCCAGAAATTACCAGGAATAAAACGTTTTAACTCTGAAATCCCCCATATGTATACGGATTTTGGCAAGGGAATTAAGATATCTTTTTCTTTTAGAATAATTTGCCAAACAAAGCTTCTTAAAAGGTAATAAAGAAAAAAACAAACGACAGAAATTAAAAGAAAAAATGGATTTACATTTTTTAATATGCTAGAAAATTGAATGTGCTGTTGGGAGAGCGTATAAACAAGAAACACAATACCTACAATTCCAAGCGGCCAAGAGAATAAAGTCTTAAGAACTGAGTATATTTTCATGTTTGTATTGTAACAGGAAAACCATTCAGATTAACTGAGAATCTACTGAAAAAATCTGCTTTGTTAATTTGCAATCAAGTCTAATTCAAGTATATAGTAAGGTATGATCTTTCGTTTTATTGGTTACGGTATTTTTATCTTTTCATTGTTTACTTTCCAACCGTTTATCTCTACTTCTTTTGCACAGACTCCTGAAGCAAACACAGCCTCTCAAGATTCGGCAACGCTGGGGGTTGCAAGAATGGTTGAAACAAAGGAAAAAAATGTTCCTGACGGAAGCATTCTTTCATCATCCCGTCAAGGAGCTGCGGTTTTTTCAACTTTGGCATACGATCCGCAAGTAGTTGGAGTTGTCTCAAGAGACGCCGCAATAATTCTTAACACCTCTGGAACTACAAAAGGTGTTCCTGTAATCCCAAACGGCACGGTATATATCTTAGTTTCCTCTAGGGATGGGAACATTAAGAAAGGGGACCTTCTTACCACTTCCACTATTCCGGGAGTCGCAGTAAAAGC
>CAZQIA010000087.1:0-4617 GCA_964593215.1 uncultured Gammaproteobacteria bacterium | reverse complement strand
CGTTCCCCCTTGCTGTTTGTATTACTTTACAAAAGCCATAATTAGAAAGAAATAATAAAAACTCTCGGGCCATCCTCTTATCATTTGAACTTGGCGCACAATCAGGCCATTTTGAAACATCAATCTGACCTTGTCGATGTTGAATGATTGCAACAACATTTTTAGTCTCTTTCCCGCTGGGAATTATTACCTCTGTAGCAGTGTTTATTCACGAAATACCGCACGAATTAGGAGATTTTGGAATACTGCTTCACTCCGGGTACTCAAGAAAAAAAGTTTTAGGTTTTAATGTCCTTACGGGAATAACAGCGTTTGCAGGCGCCCTTTTGGGATTTTATTTTGGAGAAAGAATAAAAGGATCTCTACCTGTTCTTCTCTCTCTTACTACTGCAAATTTTATATATCTTTCTTTAGCAGATCTGCTTCCTGAAATACACAACACAGCAAAAAATGAAGCTATAAAACACGTAATTCTTTTCTTTGCCGGAGTTTTTCTTATGCTTCTTCTTACCCAATTTTTAAAAGTATAGTTTTTAATTGTAAAGAAATTAAAAAATCATTGCATTGCTGAAAAGATTTAGTTAAACTGTTTATTCTCAAAAAAGGAGGTGATTTATATGGAAGAACAGCAATCCACACAAGAACCCCAAAAAGGTTCCTCTTCAAAAATGATAATCATGTCAGTAGTCGTTGTAGTAATTATCTTAGTTGGAGTGATTGGCTATCAGGCCCTTTCAAAAAATTCTTCAGTTAAAGAAGAGATGCAGGAAAAAACTGAAGAGCAAACAGCAGTGCCAACTGAGACAGTCGCACCAGTCAGTACTGACGGAGCAAAGATGACTAAGTCTTCATATAAAAACGGTTCATACACTGAAACGGGGAATTATATTTCTCCGGGCGGAGAAGAACAAATACAAGTAACGCTCACATTAACTGATGGGAAAATTACTGATTCATCAGTGGTTACTTTTGGACTTACTCCAACTTCTAAATTAAAACAGAAGGATTTTGCAGAGAATTATAAGGAGTTTGTTGTTGGAAAAAATATAGACGAGGTGTTACTTACAAAAGTTTCAGGTTCATCCCTAACACCTAAAGGATTTAACGCAGCTCTTGAAAAAATAAAAGCAAAAGCAAAAGCTTAGTTTCATGCAAAACGTAGAAAGAGTAACTTTTGAAGCTATTGGAACAATCTGGAATATTGAAATTTCAATCCCTTCAGGTGTAAAAAAATCTGATGTACTCCTAGCTATAAAAAAGCGTATTGTTTTGTTTGACGAATCATACTCCAGATTTAGAAAAGACTCATGGGTGTTTAACATGTTTAAAAAACCCGGCACATATAGTGTTCCTCCTGACTTTGAAAAAATGTTTGAGGTTTATCTAAAGCTGTATGGTGTTACAGACGGCCTATTCACTCCGGCTATTGGGAATTTATTGAGAGAAGCAGGTTATGATGAAGACTATAGTCTTATGCCCAAGAAACTGCATGAGCCCCCACGAATTAATACCGTTTTGTCTTTTGAGGGGAATAAGCTTACCACACATATTCCGGTAGTGCTGGATTTTGGAGCTGCGGGAAAAGGATATCTTATTGATCTTGTTTCTGAAATAATTAAGAGTTTTAAGGTAGAGCATTTTTGCATAGACGCAGGAAGAGATATCTACTACTACTCTCAAGATAAAAAAAACGTTCGTGTGGGACTTGAGAATCCGCTTGACACATCTCAGGTTATTGGAGTAGCTGAATTTCACAATAAAAGTATTTGCGGGTCTGCAGGAAATAGAAGGGCATGGGGTAAATTTCACCACATAATAAATCCTCTAACTCAGAAGTCTCCCGACGAAATTCTAGCAGTATGGGTTGTAGCAGATACAGCACTTATAGCAGACGCAATGTCTACAGCTCTCTTTTTAAAACCTACGGATGAAGTAGCAGCAGCGTATATTTGTGAGTACCTCATTCTTTTTGAAGATTTTTCCACAAAAAAAAGCAAAGATTTCCCCGCAGAGCTGTTTACAGCACGTGTATAATTACATTAATGCTTAAATTTCTAGATAACCTCTTAAACTCCTTTACTATGTACAGGGTTGTTCTGTACGGGTTAATTTTTTTGACAGGCATATCACTCGTCTTTTCATTTTTTGGGTTAACATCCGTAAAAACTATTCCGCTAAGTCTTTCTCTTACTATTCTTGTTCTTTCATGTGTTTTGTCAAATATTTTAATCTCAAAAATTTTTAAAATTCCTATAAATAACGAGTCGCACTACATTACTGCACTTATTTTGTTTTTTATATTTGAAGTTGACGGAAGTCTGAATCAGTATATACTTTTAGCCCTTTCAGGCGTAGCAGCTATGTCTTCTAAATTTGTTTTTTCCTATAAAAATAAACATATATTTAACCCTGCTGCATTTTCCGCCTATGTATTTGGGTTTTTTGGTCTTGCTGCATCCTGGTGGATTGCATCAAGCGTTCTATTCTTCCCAACTCTTTTGGTAGGAATTTTAGTTGTGAGAAAAATAAGGCGCTTCAGACTCTTTTTTTCCTTCTTTGGAGTATCACTTCTTTCCTTAGTTCTTTTCTCAATCTATAAACATGTTTCTGTTGTTGAAACAGCATTTCTTTCATTAACGTCCTGGCCGCTTCTTTTTATGGGGTCTATTATGGTAACAGAGCCTTTTACTACTCCTCCTAATAAAAAATTGCAGACCGTATACGGTTCTCTTATAGGTTTTTTTGCTTCTATTCAAACACCAATCCTTTTTGTACAGATAACTCCTGAACTTGCAATCTTAATAGGTAACATTTTTTCATTTCTGGTAAGTCCCAAAGTGAGGCTTAAGCTTCTGCTTACTGAAAAAACAAAATTGTCAGACACCACAAGCGCTTTTACTTTTAAGCTGCCCTATAAAGTTCACTATTTACCGGGTCAGTATATGGAGTGGACACTTCCGCATGCAAAAGCTGATATGAGAGGAATAAGACGCTTTTTTACCATTGCGTCTTCGCCTACTGAAGAAGGGATAGTGTCTTTAGGCGTAAAATCTTACAACCCCTCAAGTACTTTTAAAAGAAAACTGTTTTCTTTGATTCAAGGTGACACGGTGTGGGCAGCATCCCCAGCAGGAGACTTCATACTTCCTGAATCTGCATCCAAGAAGCTTGTCTTCATTGCAGGTGGAATAGGCATAACTCCGTTTAGAAGCATGGTTAAGTATTTGGTAGACAGGAAAGAGAAAAGAGATATTGTTCTTTTTCATGTGGCGGCCGGGAAAGAATTTGTCTACAAAGAATTACTAAAGGAAGCTGAAAAAGTGGGGGTTAAAACTGTCCAGGTAAATTTGTCTGCTGATGAGAAATTAACACCGGATGTGTTAAAGGATGAGGTTCCAGATTTTAAAAATAGAACGTTTTACATCTCAGGATCAAATGTAATGGTTCATTCACACAAAGACCTTTTGAAGAAATTAGGAATAAATAATTCGAAAATTATAACTGATTACTTCCCCGGCCTCTAATTTTAAAATATGCTAGTTTTGAGTTTGCAAAAACCCAGTACTTAATTTTATAAATAAAATTAAGTGGACCCGAGGGGAATCGAACCCCTTTCTCATCCATGCCATGGATGCATTCTACCAGTGAACTACGGGCCCTTAGGATTTACATTCTATCAAAAAGTTTAGACAAAAAAAATCGAGGCCTCTTGAGTAAACAGGAAGCCTCGATTCTATAAATGACATACATTTCTGTATGCAGGTTTCTGTTCACTTACGCTTACAGAAACAAAGATCAACCGTCCTAAGGTGTAAAACCGTCAGGACAGTGGTAGCCCAAAACTTTAAACATTCTAGCAGACATTCACATGTGAAGTGTAAGAAAGAATCATTTTTTTTCTCTGATAAAAGAATTCTTACAATCAAAATACAAAAATATTACGATAAAAATTTGATTGCTTGTCTATGAATATAATTTTCTATGAATAGGCATCACTAATTTCTTGTTTTTTTCTGGTAGAATAGTTGTATGGCAGATTCCCCGCTTGCTTCAATATTAAGGCCACAAAATCTCTCTGACTATGTAGGACAAGAACATTTGGTTGGGAAAGGAAAACCCATTCAAAAAATGCTTGAGAATAAACATGTATCTTCCATGATTTTATGGGGGCCGCCAGGATCTGGTAAAACATCATTAGCGCATGTTATTGCCGGTGGTATTGATGCTGAATTTGTATTTTTCTCTGCGGTTACAAGCGGAGTAGAGGATGTAAGAAAAGTAATAAAAGAAGCACAAAAAATAAAAAAGGAAAGGAATAGGCAAACTGTGCTTTTTGTAGATGAAATTCATAGATTTAACAAATCCCAGCAGGACGCATTTTTGCCTTACGTAGAGGACGGAACAATTGTTCTTATAGGAGCAACCACGGAAAACCCAGGATTTAGAGTAAACGCTCCGCTTATTTCACGTGCTCAGGTATTTGTTTTGCACTCGTTAACCCATGAGAATTTGGATGAGATTTTAGAAAAAGCAATTAAAAAGTTTCCTAAGCACACTTTTGACAAGGAAGCAAAAAATCACCTTATAGAAACATCAAACGGAGACGCAAGAACTCTT
>CAZQIA010000086.1:0-4687 GCA_964593215.1 uncultured Gammaproteobacteria bacterium | reverse complement strand
TTGTATAAACAAACAGAGAAGTTGTGGCGTTTATTTTTAAAAAGCTAAGCAAAATAATTCCAAAACCCGTTTTACATTTTCTAAAAATTGTCCTTGCGATGATTATTATTGCCTCTCCTTTACCAGATGAGGCAGGTGTTACGCTTCTTGCAAATGGATTTGCGATTCCTAAATTACTTTTCTCAATAGTATCGTTTATCTTAAATGGTGCGGGGATTTTTTTTATTTTGTATTTAGGAAGCGTTCTGTAGGTTTTGTGTCGGGGTGCGGGGAATTGAACCCCGTGCCTCGTCGTCCCGAACGACGCGTGCTACCGATGCACCACACCCCGAGCGTAGCAAGGGGTTGGAAATCGGCAAGATTATCTTATCGATGCACCATACCCCGAAATCGAAAATGCGACCCCGAGAGGACTTGAACTCTAATCTTTCCCTAACTCACTTTTGCCATGTGCGCCGTCGAGAGGACTTGAACCTCCAATCTCTCCCTTAGGACGGGATTGCTCAATCCATTGAGCTACGACGGCAAAAGCAGGACGACTGCTCAGCTTTTTTGGTTGCGCCAAAAAGTGACCTCCATTGAACTACGGGGTTTCATAAATTCCTTTTTACATAATTACGGAATTAGATTGTATTATACCTAAAACACCTGCCTTTCGAAAGAAATCGTTGACTTTAAAAGGGTATTGCCATATCATAAGAATCAAATAAAAGATGAAAAAAGGTGTCATTATAGCTATTTTAAGCGTTCTATTCCTGGTTTTTACTGTAATTGCAATAGTTGCGAGTAAGCAAAAAGCAAGTGCACCAGTTACCTTATCCAGTGCAGGATTTGTAACAGGAAACCCAAAATCTAAAGTTACGGTGGTAGAGTTTGGTGATTTTCAGTGTCCCGCGTGTAAAGCATTTGAGCCGATTATGCGTCAGTTAAGAACCTCTTATGGATCAAAAGTAACCATTGTATTCAAACATTTTCCCCTTAAGTCTGCTCATCCCAACGCTTTTATTGCTGCAAAAGCTTCTGAAGCAGCAGGAAATCAGGGAAAATTTTGGGAATTTCATGATATCCTCTATGATAATCAGGAAATGTGGGCTCAGCTGCCTGACCCCACAGAAAAGTTTGTTGAATATGCAAAAAGTTTAAAACTAGAAACAGACAAATTTAAAAAAGACCTGCAGGATAAAAAATTTGAAGATAAAATTAATTCCCAGGAAGATGAGGGAATTAATGTTGGGGTAAGCGGTACGCCTACCATTTATGTAAATGGAAAGTTCTTGGGTGTTCCTGCGGGTTACGATTCACTTAAAGCTGAGGTCGATGCAGCTTTCTCAAAATAATCAGCCTCTTATATGCAGAACCAATTTACATTTTTAATTCCTTATTTAGGATTTGGTACTCTTGTATTCAACATAGCGACAGTCTTGGGTTTTTTATTATTTCTTCTGTCAAAAAATTCTTCTAAAAAATCAATACTTTCAAAAGCAAGCAATTTTTTATCTGAAAATGCTATTTCCTTAGGGCTTATTATTGCGACCATAGCAACGCTCTCAAGTCTTTTTCTTTCAGAAATTGTTTTATTTACTCCGTGTAAGCTGTGCTGGTATCAAAGAATTGCAATGTACCCTCAGGTAGTAATTTTAGGAATTGCATTTCTTAAAAATGACACAAAAGCAAAACTTTATGCGTTCGTACTTTCCATAATTGGATTTTTGATTGCACTGTATCATATAGCTCTTCAATTTTACCCGGCAATATTTCCATGTTCAGATGAGGTTGCAAACTGCGCACTTAAGCAGTTTGAGTATTTTGGGTATATTACGATTCCAGTAATGTCAGCAAGTGCATTTCTTTCAATCATTGTAATAATGCTTTTTGGTTTAAGAAAATCTGCACGTTAAACTTCAGTTCTTAAAATTAGGTTATAATAAACCTATGGAACGCAAAAAAATAATCAAATATCTTATCTTAAGAACAGCGGGGAATTTTTTGATTTTGTTTATGGTGTTTGGATTTTTTGCAACATTTGGTCCAGCAATTTTCTATGAGGTTAGATTTAGAATAGAGCAGGCAAAAGGCGTGCGGTATGAACTTGTAGACACAGAGCCATCCGGATTTGGAAAACTTATTCAAGAACGTGCCAAGAGAAATAATACCTCTTTAGATAAAAGCTTATTTGGGTCAGTTCTGTCTGATAAGAAAGTGCAAATACTGACCCCTGTTTCTACAGATTTTTCTGTAGTGATTCCTAAAATTGGCGCAAACGAAAAAGTAACTGCAAATGTAGATCCTGCAAACGGAGATGAATATCTGGAGACTTTAAGACATTCCGTTGCACACGCAAAAGGAACAGCACTTCCAGGGCTTTCAGGAACAACATACCTATTTGCTCATTCTGCAGATAACTTTTGGGATGTTGGGCGTTATAACGCTGTGTTTTATCTTCTAAAAGATTTAGAGATTAATGATGATGTGGTAGTGTTTTTTGAAGACAAAAGATTTAATTATAAAGTGTATGACAAAAAGGTTGTGGATCCTTCAGAGGTTAACTACATGTCTGCAAATATTGGAATGGGGGAGCGTTTAATACTTCAGACGTGCTGGCCACCCGGAACCGCGTGGAAAAGACTTTTAATTTTTGCGAAGCCTAAAAACGTGTAATCGCAGGCGAGTAAAAAGAACAAGTTGACCTTTGTGAACCTAAGAGCCGCTCGTTTCATTCGGAATTAAGCTGTTCTCGTTCCTGGATTTTCTCAGGACTGCAATTCTAAAAAATGGCCAACCTACTTTCTTACAAAGATAACGGCTGATCTATCTTCATAAATTCTCTTCCATTTTCCTTGTCTCTCAAGAAAAACAAGTGTGTTGTAGATCTCTTTTTGTTTCCAGACGTATGCAGAATTAAATCTGGACTTATCTATGTTTCCTCCACTTTCTAAAGCATAGTATTCATCAAAAGCGCTATATCCATTCTCATCTCTCCATAAATGCATTCGTCCGTCGATTGCGGGTTTTACCTCAGGATAATTCCATATTAAATAACCTCCCCAGTTATAATTAGTCCATAGCGGTGTTTTTACTGGATTTTTTTTGAGAAATTCTGCAGATGATGAGGTGCAGTCGATTTCTATACAGTACGTTTCCCAGTTTGCGTTTTTAAATACAGCAATAGGATTATTTTGAGAGAGAGAAAATCCTAAAACAGAAAGAATAAAAACAATTCCAATAAATTTACTCCAGAACCCGTCTTTTTTTTGAAAACTAAAGTAGGCGGTAAAAAGAGCAGGCGTTGTGTAATAAAAAGGCCATGCAAACCTTTTTACTATAATTGCAAGAACAAATAATGAAAACACTATTAAAATTACGGGTATTTTTTTTAAGATTTTTTCTGAAAAGAAAAAGATTACTACCGCAAATGAAAGAAGAGATCCGGTTATAAACATGTATCTCCATCCGTTTGAAAGATCTTCAAACGGGAGGTATTCTGCAATATATTTCAAATCTGAATTGCCCACATGTGTAAGCGCTTCTTTATATATAGAAAATCCAAAAGGATCTATAAATGTAGCTAGAATACTGGCTGTAATTAATATTGTCCAGAATTTTAATTTTTGAAAAAAAATTGGTAAGAAGCTGCCTGCATTTTTTACCTCCTTTAAAACATCTTGTAGAGTATCTCCGCCTGCATAAAGACCTAATACACCCAAACCCAGAAGAAATTCTCCGTGAGTATTTACCCAAACAAAAAATAAAAACGGAATGAGAAAGAATCTTTTTACATTTTTTACCGGAAGTGTTTTGCCCTTTGTTTCCAAAAGGAAAAGAAGAATTGCCATAAAAAGTAAAGACATTTGCTGACCACGCAAAGAGACATTGTTTACCGGAAGAAGAAGATAGAGGAGAATTGGAAAGAAAACGGCCTCCTCGATAAAACGCAATTTAAATGCTTTGGAAATAAAAAAGAATGTTATGGTAACAACAGCTGCACTTGTAAGAGACAGGGCAACAAATCCTCCTAGTTTAAAAACTGTGTAAGAGAGGATATCCATAATCCATGAAGAATTTGCCCAATGGTATCCGGGCATCATGGTGGAATATATGTTTTGTGTGAGTGGTCTTAGATGTTGATAAAAATATTCACCATATTTAAGATGCCATCCCAAGTCAGCATCAGTAGGCTGATAAATACTTGTAATAAAAATAAAAATATATGGGAAGATTTTTGTAAAAAAAATACTTGCTGTCTTAATCATTTTTTGTTTTTGGAGTATATCATAAAAGCCTGATAAATTGATGTTTTTTAAATTGTGTAAGAATTTTACGAGGAAATGAATATGTTTAGATATTTCCTATATAGTTGTAATTATTTTGATTATCTTGACGGTAAAATTTTCACGTAGTTTAATGAACCTCACTAAGTAACTGGAAGCGTTAAGGATTTATAGTTTTATTACGTTTCTTTCATTAATTTCTAAGAATAATATTTAATACTTAAAAATATGATCTGCCCAATCTGCCACAAAAATAATATTTGCCGAGCTTGTGTTTGAGCTCGGTTTTTTTGTGGCCGCACTTGAGCCGTGCGAAAATTACATTTGTATCTGCATGGGCCAAAACCCATAGAAATTTACGCAACTTAATAAGAAGGAGGTGAATTAAAAATGAATAAAAAACAAAAATTTGCAACAGG
>CAZQIA010000085.1:0-4702 GCA_964593215.1 uncultured Gammaproteobacteria bacterium | reverse complement strand
AGATCTTTCAACGAGCCTTCGGTGATGGAGTAGGCAAGGTTTGCAACAAACAATTTGTTGTTCATGAAAATCTCCGATATTCGGAAGTGACCTTTGAAGAGCAAGTACTTAAACGCACGCTCGCTTAAGAGAGACCTGTCCCAAAAACCAACATTAAAACATATGACCGGACCTATGCTAACAGAGTTTACACCCCTTGTAAATCAGCTGATTTTTCATTTTTTTCTGAAATTTGGCCTGCAAGAATGTGGCATCTTTTTAGTATGTTTTGGGCTCCCAATTCCTCAAGAATCGGCATTATTTTTTTAAGCCCCACAAGAGTCATCGCATTTGCGGAAATGACATATGGAAAAACTGTCTCATCGTCAGAGGGTCTGAAAACGCTTCTTATAAGTCCGCACCTTTTGGACGGATATCCGTATCCACTGAGTCTTACCGCCGGATGAAGATGTCCTGAATGCAACTTAAATTGAAAAAGAAGGTCTTTGTTATCTTTATTGAGAGTATTTTGCTCAAACAACATAACCTCAAGCGCTTTATCTACCGCGTGAAGCCATGTGTCATCAAATGGGTTCATGTCCATAGTCTTTTCAAAATATCCTGAGGAAAGCCGAAGAAACGCGGCCAAAGAATCTAGCTCAAATTTTCTTTCCCAAACTCCCACCTTACCCCCATGCATCTCACGTTTAAACGCGTTTGCGTAAGGATCAGAGATAATGCACTTTGTTTGCCTTCCAATAAGCCCTATAAAAAGTTTCTTTAGCTCTGTATCTTCAGTAACAAATGGAAGATAGGGCCAAACTTGATTTACCGAGTCTCTTAACCACATTGCCGGAATGTCTCCTGTGATAACAAACGTGTCAAGGTTTCCCTCAAGTTCCTCATGATACACAGTTGTATCAAGTGTATTTGGAAAACACTGAATAAACATTCGCCGTATATCATCATCTAAAATCTTCTCTGAAACTGTTTCTATTACTTTCTCTACTACCTCACTTCTGAATAGCCTGTCCTGGGGCTCAGGTCTTGTTTTTAAGTGGGAAAAGTTTTGGAGTTCTTGCGGGTGCTTATAGGGCATATGTATTATTGTATAGAATAATAATTTCACTGGCAAACTGAAGCAGGAATTTTTGATATACTTGCGAAATGGACAAGAAAGTACTATTTATCCCCGGGTATCACGACTCTGGAAAAGATATGCTATCTCCCAAACACAACATGTGGTATGGGTGGCTTAAAGAAGAGCTGAACAAGTTAAAAGTCGAGGCGCTAGCACCAGACTACCCAGATTCCTGGCTTTGTAGAGCAGAGTATTGGTTGCCATTTATCAAAAGCATTGGCGCAGATGAGAATACTATTCTAGTAGGGCACTCTACAGGAGCAATTGCAGCTATGAGATTTGCAGAAGAAAATAAGATTCTTGGCACAGTCTTAGTGGCTGGTTACTATACTGACCTAGAAGATCCTGAAGAAAAAGAAAGCGGTTATTTTAATACTCCCTGGCAGTGGGAAAAAATTAAGGAAAACCAGAAATGGATAGTGCAATTTCACTCCACAGATGATCCTTGGATCCCAACAGAAGAGGCGCACATGATTCATAAAAAATTACAAACCGAACTTCATGAATTTAATAACAGAGGACATTTTGGAGTAGACGGGCCCAAACATGATTTCCCAGAACTTTTTGAAGAATTAAGAAAAAAATTGAGCGTCGAATAAACCTCTTAACACTTTTTACATATTTCTTACGCTCCTCACACTTAATCCCCAAGTTCTAACAGTAATCTGTACACATGAGAAAATATTCCAAAGGCTCACAGAAAAAAGTTGAGAAAGCAATGCATGAATTTAAAGAAGGAACGCTGAAAAGCGGGAACTCAGACAAAAAAGTAACGAGCAGAAAACAGGCCGTTGCAATTGGATTATCTGAAGCAAGAAAAGCGGGAGAAAGAGTACCACGAGGATAAATAATTAATAAAGGAGGTGATTGTATGCAAAACTTGAAAGATGAACATGAAAAATCGGGAGTTAGTCCAGTAACAGCTGCAGTCACGGGAGCAGTTATAGGAGCAGGAGCTGCTGTTGCGGGAACCATGGCTTTAAGAAGCGAGGAAAATAGAAAGAAAATAAAAGACACGTTGACAAGCATGAAGGATAAAACCATGGAGTATCTTGAAGAAAGAAAAGGGGAGCACACCTCAAAGGCAGAAGGTGCTCTTAAAAAGGTGAAGAAAGAAATTTCTTCAGTAAAACATGCTGCAAAGAAACCAATGGTAAGACCTGCGGTTGCAGCATAGTAACAGACAAAAAACTAAGCATGGTGTAAAAGCCATGCTTAGTTTGTAGATATGAGTGTGCTTGATTTAATAATCTATTCTAGTTGGCTGTTTTTAGTTTTTTACTGGGCGGTTTCTTCTAGAAAAGTCAAAAGAACAAAAAAGGTTGGCCAGAAATTTAGCAACCTGTGGTTTTACTCTGGTTGTGTGTTTTTTACACTCCTATTTTTAACAAGCACAAGCTTTTTCTCAGTACCCTTTTTTACCACTAAGTTATTTCCGGAAATAGTGATTATCAAATGGTTTGCCGTTTTTTTAGTAGTTATTGGTTTAATAATTTCTGTTATGGCCAGAACAAAGCTGTCGCAGGATTGGAGCTCTGACATAGAGATAAAAGAAAAACACACACTTAAAACCACAGACATGTATAGACTTTCAAGGCATCCAATTTACACTGGAATTACTTTTATGTCTGTGGGGTTATTCTTGTACTGTCTTAATATAAGCGCATTTATCTTTGCATTTATTATGATTTACTTTATGATTTATAAATTAATGGAGGAGGAAAAGCTTCTGATTAAACACTTTCCCGAAAAGTACAAGGTTTATAAACAAAACGTTAAAACATTAATTCCTTATGTTTGGTAACAGTTTGTATTTTAATTTTCTCTTTGGTATAGTAGCGCTATAAAAGACGCACAGAAACATCATTCTGAGTCTAAGATAGACAAAATATCTAGAGAGATTACAATTTCTTTTTTCGTAGGGCTTCTCTGGACAGCCTCATCATTTATTTTTACGGTAGCCACCATATTTAATTACTCTACAATTTTTAAACTGCTGGGATTATTTTTAATAATTTCTTATCCAATCGTTTTAAGTTTAGGTATAAAGATTAATGAATTTTGGATATCGATTCTGCTCACCCAATTTTTTACGAGCCTTGTGGTTTTTCTTTTAATTAAGCTTAATAAACGTTTTTTTCATTCATCTAAAATGATCTTTTTTGTGATGATTATTTTTGTTGCAATAGTACTTCCCATAACCTTGGGCACTTTGGCTGAGAAATATCTTTCAACCCAAGACGTAAAAATACTTTCTGAAATCTCTAAACCAGAAAAGCCGGTTATAAGAAACGCAGAATCATGTGCCGAATTTTGTTCACGCTACAAAGAAGCTGAATACAGGGTAAATGGTTCACCTGATTTTCTAATTGCTAGGTTTAAAGAAAAACTTCAAAATCATAATTGGAAAAACCTAAAAGTTTTCATGTCTCCTAACAGAGATTTTAATTCTCAAATATCGGGCTCTCAAGACATGATAGTTTACAGCTTATTTATTCGTGTTTCGATAAAAAATTCGTATGAAAGCGGAAAATCGGACGTAAGTATTCAACTCTCACATTATTAACTTAAGGGTTGTTATAAGCTAAAAAACTGTTATACTTTTGTTATGAAGAAGTCCCCAGTAGTACATTTTGAAATGCCATATAAAGACGGAAAGCGTCTTTCAGATTTTTATTCCACCGTATTTGGATGGGAAATGCAGGGACCTATGGCGGAAATGGGAAGTTATGTAGTTGCTCACACAGCAGAAACTGATGAAAACCAAATGGTAAAAACTCCCGGGACTATAAACGGAGGATTTTTCCCACGCAGTGACAGAGAACCCGGAAGAGCTATGCCTTCTGTAGTTATTGCGGTAGATAACCTAGAAGAAGCCATGGAAAGTGTAAAAAAAAGCGGGGGCAAAATAGATGGAGAGCCCACGGAAATTCCAGGAATTGGAATGTGGGTAGTGTTTACTGACACAGAAGACAACCGCGTAAGCATGCTCCAACCCTCAAGAAAATAGTTAAGATACACCTCAAAGCGTTTAATATTTTTCTTACAAATGATATACTCGCACCATGACTAGAGTAGAGCAAGACCCAAGTCTCCACAGAAAAAAACTCGATGCTGTAAAACGTACTGCAAAAGACTGGTTTACAAAAACTGCTCCATTTGCGTATCTAACAGGTCAGTTTACTGATGAAGAGATTCTCACAAATGCACAAGAAGCATTTAAAAAAGCAGTGTCAGAAAAAAATGTAATGAGAATGAGGGGAACCTTAAAGTGGAGCGCAAGAATAGGGATTCCAATTCTAGCTACACTAGGAGGCGCTGGATATTACGCAGACTCTCATCCGCAAGAAACATCAGACTATTTAACGGAAGCGCTCGGAAGAGAAAAAGCGTTGTGGGTGGAAGAACAATATTTCACTGCACAAGACAAATTTACAAAGTTTAAATATCAACTAGGATTTGGGCCAGACGAAAAACCTTTTGAGACTCCAAAAAAATTTGTTACTATTCCCCAAATTGATCCAAATCCTGCAGGAGTGGAACAAGCTCCGCAAATAACAGATCCAGTGTTTATAGATGAGT
>CAZQIA010000084.1:0-4757 GCA_964593215.1 uncultured Gammaproteobacteria bacterium | reverse complement strand
ATGTGAACTTGCTGGAGATCTATGGGATTTGGCATTTTCTTTTCCATTTAACTATGTTGGGAAGTTGTTTGAGCGTACGTATCCTATTCTGTACAAAAAAAATACAATACTCACGATTTCAGAGTCATCTAAAAAGGAAATTTCTCCGCTCTTTACTAAAAAAAATATTCAGGTAATCCGTCCGGGGTGTATTACTCCAATAATTAAAAAATACAATAATAAAGTTAAAAATAGAAACATGATATTTATTGCTCGTTTGTCTAACGCAAAAGGAGTAGAAGACGCAGTAAAATCTGTGGAGATCTTAAAAAAAGAATTTCCAACTGTTCAGTTAAACATATTAGGACGTGGTGAAAAGAGGTACGTGGGGCGTTTGAAAAGTATGGTTAAAAAACTACGTCTGGAAACAAATATACATTTTCAAGGGTACGTAAGCGAGAGCGAAAAAATGAGGTTAATTGATAAAAGCGCAGTACTTCTTACCCCTTCGAGTCAGGAAGGGTGGGGTTTAACTGTTCATGAGGCAAATTCCCGTGGCGTTCCTGCAGTTTCCTATAACGTTAAAGGATTAAAAGAAGTGGTTAAAGACAATGTCAACGGATTTTTATGCAAAAAAAACACTCCTGAGGAATTAGCCAGGTTATCAAAAAAAATTTTTCTGGATAAAAAGTTACAGAAAAAACTATTTAAACAATCAGTTCTGGAAAGAAGAAGCTATACTTGGGAGAGAACAACTCAAGAGTTTCTTGATGCAGTAGCTAAAAATTTATGAGAATTCTTATACTTAATTGGAGAGATCCTTATCATCCGTTGGCAGGAGGCGCAGAAGTAATGGTATTAGAGCATGCAAAGTATTGGGCTAAAAAGAAACATGAAGTAGTATGGTTTTCTGCAAGTTTTAAAAACGCAAAACGGGAAGAATTTATTGAGGGAATTAAGGTGATACGAAGAGGTTCGCACTTCACCGTAAAGTTTTGGGCATTTATTGCATACCTGACAAACACCATAGGAAAAGCCGACATAATACTAGACTGCTTCCATTTTCACCCCTATTTTTCAACTCTCTACATGAGAGGAAGAAAAATTGCCCTAATTCATGAGGTAGCCGGAAAAATTTGGTTTGACAATATTGCATTTCCAATTGCATTTCTTGGATACATAACAGAACCTTTGGCGTTTCTCTTTTATAAAAACATCCCGTTTATCACCGTATCTAATTCAACAAAAAAAGATCTTAAAAAATTCGGAATAAAAAAAATTTATGTAATTGAAAATGGAGTAAGACCTGTAATTCCAACATCTAAAAAAAGGGAGAAAGATCCAACGCTTATTTTTATGGGTAGAATCTCTAAAGATAAAGGAGTGGAGGATGCAATAGAAATTATGTCAGGTCTTCTTTTGCAGTTTAAAAATATTAGGCTTTGGATAGTAGGCAAGGAAGAAAGTAAAAAATACTTGAGAGACTTAAAAAAAACAGTGTTAAAAAAAGGTCTCAAAAAAAATATTATTTTTCATGGATATGTCTCAGAAAAAGACAAATACAAGCTTTTAAAAAAATCGTGGATACTAATACATCCTTCAAAAAAAGAGGGGTGGGGCTTAACAGTTATAGAGGCTGCATCTCAAGGAGTGCCTACTGTAGGTTATAATGTTGAGGGACTAAGAGACTCTGTGAAGAATGGAGAGACTGGAATATTAACAGATGTTAATAAAGAAAAGTTAAAAGAAACGGTTACAGGAATTTTAAGTGACCAACAGTTACTAAATAGACTGGGCAAAAATGCACAAAAGTATTCTAAACAGTTTTCCTGGGAAAAAGCAACCAAAGAAAGTTTGAAGGTAATAGAAAGATATGCCAAAAAAAAATAGAAAAGAAAAATTAAGAATAAAAAGTTTACTAAGTAAAATTAGAGTTGATAGACTTTTATTAATAAGCATTTTACTTTTGGGATTTTATTTAAGGATACACGATCTAAATACATGGCCCAGAAAGGGTGCAACTTTTGACGAGTATGCATGGACATGGGTTGGAATAAGTCTTATTCAAAACCATGTTCCTACATCCTGGTCACCCCACCCTCAATACAAGGACTCAAAGGATATAATATATCAGAAAACACATTTTAGGATCGTGAAGCCTTTTCTTGAGCATCCTCCAGTGTTTGGCTTACTTGTTGGAGCATTTGCACTATCTCAAGGCGTAAAAGACATGTATCACCTAGACATCTCTCATATCAGAGGTCTGGCTTTAATACTAGGTGTGTTAAGTATTTACCTCATATACCTTCTTACATCAGAACTCTACTCAAGAAAAACTGGACTTCTTGCGTCTTTTATCTATTCAGTTGTTCCCACAATAGCTGTTGGTTCTAAAATAGTTCAAAATGAAAATTTCTTTATTCCAGTCTGGCTTTTATCTCTTTACTTCCTATCAAGGTATATAAAGGTTAAGAAAAAAAGATATAGAAATATTGCAATTCTTCTTTGTTCAGTCTTAATACTTGCAAAAATTCCTTGGATTGCGGGAAGTTTATCGCTTATTGGGATATTAATCTTTTATAAAAAAGGGAAAGATGCACTGCATGCAATTGGAGGAATAGCGTTTGCATTTCTTATATTTGCGATGTACGGGTATTTATATGATTGGAATCTGTTTCTAAACTTGTGGAAACTACAATCTGCAAGATATGACATAACGTTTGATTCAATTTTTGCCATATTTCAGAGACCTTATTTAGTTGACAGATTTTATACTGATGGGTGGATTTATTTTGGCTGGATTAGTATGTTTGTATTGTTCACAAAAGATTTAAAAAAGCATATTTTTGTTATAATTCCTTTTCTTGCGTATTTTTTAATTTTCCTTGCAGGTGTTCCGGATGAACCAGGGCATGGCTGGTATAGGTACCCATTTTACCCGTTTTTTGTTATCTCAATATCGCTTTTTCTTCAGGAGTATTTTTTAAAAAATTTCACAATGACTTTTATGTTTTTTGTCGTAGTTGGAACCAGTCTTTTACAGTTAACCTGGGAAAAAGCTTTTGGTTTTTCATTTTTACTTTTTAGAGTTGCAATAATTTCTTGGCTGTTTATTTTGTCACCATACTTTTCACTATTTAAACCTAAAGTAAAATTTGTTAAAGTATTAGGCTATTCGTGGATTGCTGCAGTTTTTCTTATGAGTATTTGGGCAGTTCTTATTTACAACGAACAATAATTATGAAACCAAATGATCTTCCTACAGTCACAATTATAATAATAACTTATAATTCAGAAAGAACTTTAAAAAAAGTTTTAGATAGTATTCGTATCCAAGAATATCCAAAAACAAAAATTGAGATTTTGGTTGTTGACGGAAATTCTTCAGATAACACATTGCCTATTTTAAAGCAAGATAAAATGAATATTAAGATAGTGCAAAGTCTATACCCCAGAGATCCAGAGGCATGCAGAGGAGTAGGATTGGCGCACGCAAAAGGAGAAATTATTGCTTTTATAGATTCTGACAATTTTATGCCCCATAAATTATGGCTTAAAAAAATGATAATCCCTTTTGTTAATCACCCAGAAATTGTTGGATCTGCCACGCTAAGATTTGCTTATATAAAATCAGACAATCTTTTAAACCGCTATTTTGCCTTACTGGGATCAGCTGATCCAGTAGGATTATATCTTGGAAAAGCAGATAAAATTTCTTATGCAACTAATAAGTGGAATCTTTACGGTAAAAAGATATTTCAAGCAAAAGACTATTTTTTAGTTGAATACGATTACAATCACTTCCCGACACTTGGTTCAAATGGATTTTGTGCAAGAAAGAAATTCCTAAAACTAGCAAAATCAGATCCTGAACACTACTTTCACATAGATGTTCCATTTGATTTATCGTTACTCGGATACAACAAGTACGCTATCGTAAAGGATACAATAATTCACGACACAGCTGTAAGTCCATCTATCCTTTCATATGTTTTAAAAAGAGCAAACTACATGAAGCTTCATTATCAAAAAAGAGCTTCTGACAGAAGATATAAAGTATTTGATCCGGAAAAAACACAGGACTTAATTAGGATAATTTTTTTTATTTTTTACGCAGTAACTTTTGTGCAGCCAATTCTTATTGCAATAAAAGGATATAGAAAAAAAAGTGATCTTGCATGGTTTGTGCACCCATTTTTTTGTTTTTCTATAGTTATTGCGTACGCATTTGCAATCTTTCCTAAAATGGTAAAGAGATAAATATGATTCCTTTAATTAAATCTACATTTTATAACGAACTTAAAACTAAAAAACAGCTTACAAACTTTATTCTGAAGTCAAGATATTTAAGCTTTGGGAAAGAGTGTGAAAAATTTGAGAAGGCTTTTGCTAAATATCAGGGTAGAAAATATTGTGTTTTTGTAAACTCGGGAAGCTCTGCAAATCTAGCATTGATCCAAGCTCTTTTAAATTTAGGGAAACTTAAAAAAGACGATTATGTTGGGTTTTCCGCCCTTACGTGGTCTACTAATGCTATGCCAATAATACAACACGGTCTTAAAGCTGTTCCTGTGGACATTGAGCTGAATACTTTAAACGTTTCAAGTAGCACCTTGAAAGAGGTGCTTAAAAAAATGAAATTAAACGCTGTGTTTTTAACAAATTTATTAGGATTCTGTGATGACATAGATCTGATAAAAGAAGTATGCAAGAAAGAGGGTATACTTTTGCTTGAGGATAATTGTGAAGCGTTAGGAACAGTATATAAAAAAAAGAAA
>CAZQIA010000083.1:0-4759 GCA_964593215.1 uncultured Gammaproteobacteria bacterium | reverse complement strand
TATATCCTCCTGCTGTGTTCTCGTTTGCCTTTGCCTGTTTTAATTGATTCTCTGAGTCTGATGGGGACTGTCCCTTTCTATATGAAACCAATAAGCTTACACTTGGTGAAACTGTAGCTGTTGTTTGTTTCAAACTAGATCCATACGACTTTACTGGAGAAAAGAAAAGAAATGTTGCTGTGAAAGACAATAAAAAGAATATAGCAAAAAATCGTTTACACATATAAACTACTATATTATGGATCCTCTCTGTGTTCAAGTATCTTAAGGAAATATAAAATACGCTAAATTCCCCCTTGACGGATTTTCAAAGATATTGTATTATTCTTTTTACACCTTAAATAAAAAGAAGGTGATTTTTGTTTTAAAAATATGGCAACATTTCAACGCACCAAACCACATGTAAATATCGGAACCATCGGTCACGTAGACCATGGAAAAACCACTTTAACTGCAGCTATTACTACAGTTCTTGCTAAAAAGGGAATGGCTGAGGCAAGAAAATATGAAGACATCGATAATGCTCCAGAAGAAAGAGCAAGAGGAGTTACGATTAATATCTCCCATCAGGAATACGAAACAGAAAAAAGACACTATGCTCATATTGATGCTCCAGGACATGCAGATTACATCAAAAACATGATTACAGGTGCTGCTCAAATGGACGGAGCAATCTTAGTTGTTTCAGCAGCAGACGGACCAATGCCTCAAACAAGAGAACACATCCTTCTTGCACGCCAAGTTGGAGTTCCAGCCTTAGTAGTTTTCCTTAATAAAGTTGACATGGTTTCTGATCCAGAACTTATTGAATTAGTTGAAATGGAAGTAAGAGAATTACTTTCTAAATATCAATATCCAGGAGACGAAATACCAATTGTAAGAGGATCAGCTCTTAAAGCAACTCAAGGAGACGCAGAAGCTGAAGCTCAGATCATGGAACTTATGGCTAAAGTTGATGAATACATTCCAACTCCAGAAAGACCAATTGATAAACCACTTCTTATGCCTGTTGAGGATGTTTTCTCAATCAAAGGACGCGGAACAGTTGTAACTGGAAGAGTTGAAAGAGGAGTTGTAAAAGTTAATGACACAATTGCAATAATTGGTATCAGACCAACTAAAGAGGTTGTTGTAACCGGAGTTGAGATGTTTAGAAAACAATTAGATGAGGGTCAAGCTGGAGATAATGTAGGACTTTTGCTCCGTGGAATTGAAAAAGATGATGTAGAACGCGGACAGGTTGTTGCAAAGCCAGGAAGTATTACTCCACACACTAAATTTGAAGCAGAAGTTTACATTCTTACTAAAGAAGAAGGAGGACGTCATACACCATTCTTCTCTGGATACAGACCACAATTCTATATCAGAACCACTGACGTTACTGGAGAGATCAAATTACAAGAAGGCGTAGAAATGGTTATGCCTGGAGATAATGCAAAGATGAGCGCAGAATTAATAGTGCCAGTAGCTATGGAAGAAGGAATGAGATTTGCTATCCGTGAAGGTGGAAGAACAGTTGGAGCAGGCGTAGTTACCAAAATTGTTTCGTAACTAAAGTCCCGAGGGAAGTTTTACCAAGATCGTTGCTTAATTTAGCTTCGATTATTAGCACATTTTACATTTAGAGTTTAGTTTGGTAATATATGAACCTCGCACTAGCTGCGGGGTTTTTTGTACATATGACAATTGAAGGCAAGATTCTAAGTCAGGCAGGGGTGTTTCAAAGAAGCGGTCAAAACGTTTCGAAAATTGACTGTCCCACAGGACACCAGAGGACATTTTCTCTTGAAGGACGTAGAATTGTACTGACAGACAAAGGAAAAGCATCCGTTCGAATTGTTACAAATGACCAAGGAATAAAGCACGAAGGAGTGTACGTTGAAGGAGCAAAAGCAGTAGGAGTTCATTCTCAAGAAGTACAAGGGAAATTAACCTTGATTTCAGAAATAACGCTTTCTGAAAATAGCTCAGTTCAAGTCTCATTTAGAGGTAGACAAGAATATTTAGTAGCTGAATTTAATCACAAGCTATAAAATTATATGCCAAAAGGAAGAATTAGAGTAAGACTAAAATCATATGATCCTAGGATCATTGATTCTACGTGTCAACAAATTTTAGATACTGCTATTAGAACTGGTGCAAAGGTTGTGGGTCCTATTCCGCTTCCTACCAAGCGCTCTATGTTTGCTGTAAATAAATCCGCCTTCATAGATAAAGATTCTAGAGAACATTTTCAGATTAAAACCCACAAAAGGCTTATTGACATAGTTTCCCCAACTGATAACACCATAGAATCTCTTATCCACCTGGACCTTCCAGCAGGTGTAGATATTGAGATTAAGATGTAGTCTTCTTTTTAGCCTCAGTTCGTGCTTGCAATTTTCCTTTTACTTCTATATAATAACCTTTATCCATGTTTAGAGTAACTACTGAACGTGTAAGCTTTACTACATAGGTGCTTAGCTGCAAGATCAAACTTGCGAATGAAGCGACTCTAGGTAGTCGCTTTTTTTGTGTTTAAAGAAGTGTTGTTTCTCCTCTCCCGATAAACGGGATCGGAGTGACAGAAAAAATTAAAAAATGTTATTTTTTTTGTCAAATGCATAATATGATACAAGCAATTATAGGAACTAAAATTGATCAAACTCAGGCCTTTTTAGAAGACGGAAGACGTATTCCTATGTCTCTTATTTCTGTTTCTGGGAATGTGGTAACACAAATTAAAACCCCAGAAAAAGATATGTATTCTTCTTTGCAAATTGGGTTTGACACTAAAAAGAAGCCTACAAAAGCAGTTTTAGGACACTCAAAAAAAGCGGGAATTGACAAAACACCCCGCTTTTTTCGTGAAGTAAGGATGTCTGACACCACAGGCTTTGAGCTTGGCCAGGTTATTTCAGCCGCAGAAGCATTAGAGATTGGAGATATCATTAATGTTACCGGAACTTCAAAAGGTAAAGGATACGCAGGTGTTGTAAAAAGACATCACTTTAAAGGAGGACCTAGAACTCACGGACAGTCAGACAGAGAGCGCGCACCGGGGTCTATTGGACAAACCACTACTCCTGGACGCGTCTATAAAGGAAAAAGAATGTCCGGAAGAATGGGAAATGAAACTGTTACAGTTAGAAATCTAGTAGTAGTAGACATAAAAGATGAGGTAGTGTATGTAAAGGGTTTAGTTCCAGGAATAAAGGGCGGAATGGTTGTTATTTCCAAAATTGGAAAAGCTAAAAAATTTACCCCACTATTTTCAGTAAAAGTTGAAGAAGTTGAACCAGTTGTTGAAACAGTTGAGGTAGAAGCCCTTCCTGAAGAGCCAGAAAAAATTGTGGAAGAAACACAGGTTGTTGCAGCTCAAGAAGATCAAACGGAAGTAAAAACTGAAGAAAAAGAAACTCCAGTTGAGGAAGTTAAAGAGGAAGTGGTAGAAGAAGCACCAGCCGATGCAAAAGTAGATACAGAATCTGAAGAAGTTAAAGAGGAGAAATAATATGGCAGAAAAAAAAGTTACCAAAACAACAGTAAAAACAATAAAACCAGCAGTTGTAAAAAAGACTCTTGAGAAAAAGTCTGTAGCTAAGGCTACCGTAAAAGCAGTTAAGCCTGCAAAGGCAGAGGTAAAAACAGTTGTAAAAGAGGTGTCTAAGTCTATTGCAGAGACTAAAAAAACATCTGCAAAAGATATTTCAGTAGAAGTTTTTGGATTAGAGGGAGAAAAAGTTTCATCTACTTCTCTTCCTGGAGAAATTTTTGGAGCAAAAGTTAACCCAGTTCTTATGGCACAAGCGGTACGTGTATATCTTGCAAACCAAAGAGAAGGCACTGCTTCAACAAAAACCAGAGGAGAAGTTGCCGGAACAACCAAAAAAATTTACAGGCAAAAGGGAACCGGAAGAGCTCGTCATGGAGCAGCAAAAGCACCAATTTTTGTGGGTGGAGGAATTTCTTTTGGACCTAAGCCGCATTCGTTTAGCTTAGTTATGCCTAAAAAGATGAGAAGAACTGCTCTTTTTTCAGCACTCTCTTCCAAAGTTCAAGATAAAAAGCTTATGGTTGTAGATTTTTCAAAAGCTTCTGGAAAAACAAAAGAGGTGTCAAATGCACTTAAAAACATGGGTTTAACTCAAAAAAATGGAAATGCAAAAAACGTTTTACTAATTGCTGATAAAACACAAGAAATGGTAAGACGTGCAGGAAGAAATATAGAGGGGGTTTCAGTTCAGATTGCAGGTAATTTAAATACATATGAAGTATTACAGAAAAATGTGCTCATTTTAACTAAAGAATCTATAGATTCAATTAAAAACACTTTTGCAAAAGGAAATTAATTATGAGACAAACACTTATTAAACCATTAATAACAGAAGTATCTATGAAAGATGCAGGTAAAGGAGTGTTTACTTTTGTAGTTTCAGAAGATTCAAACAAAACTGAAATAAAACAGATGGTTAAAAAATTATTTAATGTAGACGTAACACATGTTTCAACAGTTACTATTAAAAGAAAGAAGATTATCAATACAAAATTTGGAAGAAAAACCAGTAAGAAAATAATGAAAAAGGCAAGAGTTAGTCTTAAAAAAGGCCAAATAATTCCTGCTTTTGAAATAAAAGAAGAAAAGGAAGAAAAACCAAAAAAAGAGAAAAAAGACGAGAAAGATAAATAAATATTATGTCTAAAAAATTAAAACACATATTAAAGAAAAATTCCGGACGTGATTCCTCTGGTCAAGTTATGGTTAGACACCAGGGCGGAC
>CAZQIA010000082.1:0-4914 GCA_964593215.1 uncultured Gammaproteobacteria bacterium | reverse complement strand
GCTTAAGTTTCTCCATGTGGATTCTAATTTTATCCGCAAGTTTATGGTATAGATTATTTGAAAGGGTCCCATCTTTAAAGCCAAGAAAATATACTTTCTTAACTCCCAAATGTTTTGCTGACTCCCTCAACTCTTGCGCTCTTCTGTTAGCAAGAGAAACACTTGTTTCAGACCTGCTGTCTTGTCCTGCTTGACCTTTTGTGGCGCATAGAAGATACACATCGTATTCTTTTGTTAATTTATGAATTGTTCCGGAAGGACCAAATGACTCATCATCAGGATGCGCAAAAACACAAACAATTGTTTTTTTACGTTTCATTTTATTGTTGATTGATATAACGAATCTTGTCTCTTAAGAGCATGGCGGTTTCAAAGTCCAGATTTTTTGCAGCGTCCTTCATTTCTTTTTGTAATCTTTTTAGAACTTTTTTCTTCTGATCTGGGAGTAAAACTTCACGATCCATTAGTGGCTTTAAATCATCAAGCGTTTCTTCTTTTTTAACAAGCTTTTCTTTTATGGCTTTTTCTACCGATTTTGCTGTTATTCCATGTTTCTTATTGTAGTCAAGCTGTATACCTCTTCTCCTCTCAACCTCTTCTATGGCGGACTTCATAGAGTCTGTAAAATTATCTGCATATAAAATCACGTGAGAATCTACTCTACGTGCACCTCTTCCCATGATTTGAATCAAAGAACTTCGAGATCTCAAAAATCCCTCTTTATCAGCATCTAATATTGCAACTAAAGACACCTCAGGAAGATCAAGCCCTTCTCTAAGAAGATTGATGCCCACAAGAACATCGTATTTCCCCTCCCTTAAATCATCTAAAACATCTTGGCGGGAAAGAGTGTCTATATCTGAATGTAGATAGGTAACTAAAATTCCTTCTTCTTCTAAATATGAGGCAAGTTCCTCCGCCATTCTTTTTGTAAGCGTTGTCACTAATACACGTTCTTTTTTAGCAATAGTTTTCTTAATCTCAGAAAGTAAATCCGGAATTTGACCATCAGTCTTTTTAACTACAATTTCCGGGTCCACAATTCCAGTTGGCCTAATTAACTGCTCTGCTATATTTTCTTCTCCTGACTGCTCTAGTTCCCACGGACTTGGGGTTGCGCTCATGTAAATAGTTTTATGGACTTTAGACTTAAATTCTTCAAAGGTAAGAGGTCTATTGTCAAACGCAGAAGGCAACCTGAATCCGTAATCTACTAGCATCTGCTTTCTTGCTCTGTCTCCGTTATACATTCCCCGTATCTGAGGAATAGTCATGTGAGATTCATCTATAATAAGAAGCCAATCCGGATTTGCTTTCTCAAAATATTCCAATAATGAATATGGAGCTTCACCAGGCTGTCTCCCGTCAAAATATCTAGAGTAATTTTCTATTCCGTTTACATATCCTAGCTGAGAAATCATTTTTAAATCATACTCAGTTCTTTGCTTAATTCTATGTGCTTCTAAATCCTTTCCCTGAGATTTTAATTCCTGAACTCTTAACTCCAGATCTTTATTGATCTGAGCAAACACATCTTTATAGAAAGTAGGATCTGTTATGTAGTGTTTTGCAGGATATACAACAAATTTTTCCTTAAAACCTAGGCTTTCTCCTGTTAAAGGATCTACTACTTCCAACTTTGTAATTTTATTGTCTGTAAGAAGAATTCTGTAAACTACATCATCATATGCTGGAGAAAGTTCAATAACTTCACCCTTTACCCTAAATGTTCCTCGCCTGAAGTCATAATCATTTCTTTCATACATGAGATCAAGGAAGCGTTCTAGCAAATGTTTTCTGTCATATTCTGTGTCCTGTTCAATTTCTAAAACATATTTTCCGTATTCGTTAGGGGAACCCAAATTATAGATGCTGGAAACTGAAGCAACCACAATAGTATTCGGTCTTGTTAAAATATTCGTTGTTGCGGCAAGACGTAGCTTATCAATCTCTTCATTTATCTCAGTTTCTTTTGCAATATAGGTATCAGTGGTCGGAATATATGCTTCAGGCTGGTAAAAGTCGTAGTAAGAAACAAAGTAAGAAACTGCATCTTCTGGAAAAAAATCACGCATTTCCTGGTAAATCTGCGCTGCAAGAGTTTTATTGTGGGAAATTATTAAAGTGGGCTTATTATAGTTCTTAATGACGTTTGCAATAGTAAATGTTTTTCCACTTCCGGTCACACCTAACAACACCTGATTTATTATACCAAAGTCAAGCCCTGATGAAAGCTTTTCTATTGCTGTAGGTTGGTCACCTGTGGGTTTAAATCCAGAAACTAGCTTAAAACTCATAGAATTTATTGTACCACAGCACCTATAAATAATTCGAATTAAATTAGAATTTTGACCTATTTTTGACTAGTTTGATCCCTTGTAAACTTTCAGTAATTTTCGTATATTTTTTTATACAATGACAGCAGTACTTTACAAGAAGGAACGTGAACTTTTAAACTTCATTATTAATTTCCAGGAACAAAATGGTTATTCCCCTACTTTAGCTGAAATGGCACAGGCTACGGGTAAAAGAAGTGTTTCTACTGTACATGCTCTAATCCGCACCATGGTAGATAAAGGCTACATTCAAAAAGTAGATGGAAACTTAAGAACTCTCAAAGTTTTGAAAAAAGAATCTCTTGGTAAACTACTCGGTCCTACTCCAAAAGCGTTAGGCCCCTCAGTTGCACTACCCCTCATGGGATTTATTGCTGCAGGAAAACCTCTTGAACCCTATTCTGACCCGGAAGCAACATTTGGAGTTGCTGCTAGCATGCTTTCCGGGACTAAAACCTCCTACGTATTAGAGGTAAAAGGTTCTTCCATGATTGAGGATGGAATACTGGATGGAGATTACGTCATTATAGAAAAATCTGATCTTGCAAATAATGGAGACATAGTTGTGGCTCTTGTAGATGAAAGCCTGGCTACTTTGAAACGGTTTTATAAGGAAGGCGAACAAGTTGTTTTAAAGCCCGCAAACAGTACCATGGAGCCAATTTACCCAAAACAAGTGAGAGTTCAGGGAGTAGTTGTGGGACTTGTTAGAAAGTTTAACTGACTATTTCTTAAAAAACTTTTTTCTGAGTTTTAGTTTGTGATCTACATACCATAAAACCGCTATAATCAACAGTACCACAATAACAATTTCAAATTTTCTATAAATAGGCTCTAGGGAATTCCAGTTTGCACCCAGAACTACCCCTACATAGGTTAACAGCGCTGACCAAATAAGACATCCTAGCGTTGTGTATATAATAAATTTCTTCATATCCATCTTAAACATTCCGGCTGGAAGAGATATTATGGTTCTAATTCCCGGAAGAAGACGAGAGATAAAAATAATTTTGTCCCCGTATTTGTCAAACCACTTATTTGCCCTATGATATTCGTGCTCATCAATTAAAACGAACTTCCCGTACCTCCTAATGAGATTTAAAAGCACTGTTTCTTCCAAAAAATAACCAATATAGTACCCAATTATTGACCCCACTAAATTTGCGAGAGTTCCAACCAATATTACCAGCCAAACGTTTAAAACGCCTATCTGTGCAAGATATCCTGAAAACGGCATGGTAACCTCGGACGGAATAGGGATAAGTGCAGATTCTAACCCCATGAGGATAAAAATTCCTACATAACCGGTTGAGTGAATAAGTTGTATAATAAGTCCTGCTAAATACTCTAACATATGAGTTTGTTTATTGTATCAACACCAATTGGAAACTTGCAAGACATCACTTTACGTGCCCTAGACACTTTAAAAACAGCAGATATGATTGCTTGTGAAGACACCAGGATAACCGGCAACCTTCTCCATCACTTTGAGATAAAAAAACCAATGATCTCTATGAACGATACAAACGAGGAACAAAAGACGTATGAGATAATAGAGCTTCTGAACCAGGGCAAAACTGTAGCTCTTGTATCTGACTCCGGTACCCCATTGATATCTGATCCGGGATTTAAACTTGTACGTGAATGTATAAAAAAAGGAATTCAAGTTGTTCCCATTCCTGGAGCAAACGCCATAACTACTGCACTTTCAGCTTCAGGCTTACCTACCGACAAATTTCTGTTTATGGGGTTTGCACCGGATTCATTTGAGCACAAAAAAAAGTTCTTTCAAAATATCATGGCTACACTTGAGTTTTCTACTGGTCACAATTTGAAACCCACAGTTGTGTTTTATGAGTCACCCCACAAGCTTTTAAAATCACTTGAAGCATTCTTAGAAGTATTCGGGGATTTAGAATTGGTAGTGGCACGGGAAATGACAAAAATACATGAGGAATTTTTAAAAGATAAGGCTTCAAATTTACTTACACACTTTACTTCATATGCGCCAAAGGGAGAGTTTGTGCTTTTATTTCACACGTAACCCGCTCATTATATCTCGTTCAAGACCTCGCACATAGGCTTTAGTTGTTTCAATAAAAGATTTGTCTACAGAAATAACAAGTATTTGTTTTGCAACAATTTCATCTAAAAACTTCTCATGGAATGAACTTGGAATGTTATAAGCCCCAACTAAAATACCCTCAGAGTCTGCTTCCTTTTTAATAATCTCCAAAAACACCCCTAAAGAATTAATTCTGTTGTTAATCTGCTCGTGATTTTCAAAATCTAAACCGCCTGCTGTTGATACCAGGTCATTTATGTTTACAAAAATTTCATCTATGCCAGCTTTAATAATCTCTGAAATAAAAATTGCACTTTCCGCTGTGTTTACGGATACGGCCTTTCTAGATATGTAAGACTTTCTCAAACCCTGTCTTTCCAAATGCTTTATTGCCTCAGTTAATTCTTTTTTTGACCTTACAAAAGGAAACAGTAAGTGAATGTTATTTATACGGTGTTTTTCCCTTATTTTTTTTAAAACCCGAAGCTCTAAGTCAAACAAATACGGCTCAGA
>CAZQIA010000081.1:0-4914 GCA_964593215.1 uncultured Gammaproteobacteria bacterium | reverse complement strand
AAACTCAGACTGAAAAGACAATCGAGCTGTCTTAAAAATTACTAGATCTCCTAAAACGGAGCCTAAGGCTGCTAAGATTCCATACAAAAAAAGGTTTTGTGATTTTCCTGCACTAAGAAGTATTGCACTTGCAGTAAAAGAAGTAAAACTAAAAACGTATAAAACTCCTGTTAAGATTGCACCAAAAATACCCAACTTAACCCCAAGTTGAGACAAGGCAAACTCGCGGTTAGAAAACAGAAAAAAAGTTAAAAAGATAATCAAAAGAAGTATTGTAAGACGCGGATACTTGTATGCTCGTTTTACAGCCATGTTGTTAGCATATCAAATCCTGCTGTTGAAGCAAAATTTAAAAAGACAAAAGATCCATAACCCCGCCAAAGAAAGAATCTGATCTTGTGGTTACATCCCCGGTTTCTGCTGAAATGTCAGCGGTTTTATGCAGGTTTACAGGAATAAAGCCTAGGAACTTCTCTTTTTTAATACCTTTTACTTCAAAAACTGCTTGATCACCTTTAACAGTGAGTTTAATTTTTGCAAGATCTGCACTAACTGAAGCCCCATTTTCATCAAAAATTTGTGTCAATTTATTGTGCTCCAGTACTTTTTGGATAGCCTCATCAGGTAAAACGAGAATCTTTTTGTTCCCGCTCGGAGTTGTTAAGAGAAGTTGGTTTGAGGATGTTGCCTCAGGATCATGACTCAACACTCCATCAGCATCTGCCTCTACCCCTCTGTGACGCATAATAAATCCGGATGAATCAGTAGCGGAATGAAAGTCTAAATCATCATTTTCTTCTTCTCTGTGTATTTCCATTTTTTGATCTCTTGTGCGTGGAGGAACAGGTGTGCCTGAAATATTCATGTGAGGAGGTTCTCCCTGAGGCTTTCTACCTGAAACGTCTGCAGTCATTGCGTGTCCTGGCTCCGCTTGCTTCTCTTGATTAAACTGTCCGGATTGTCCAGAGTTTCCGTCTCTTCCCATTGGGATTTCACCCTGGGGACCCTTATGATTATCTTCCAAGCTTAAGCTCTCATCATCTCTGGCAAGGACTGATGAGATCCCTAATACGTTAGGGTTTCTGGTAGCATTGTAATAATTAATGAAAAGAAAAAGGATAACAAGAGTAACCAAACCTGAAACTAAGTAAGGGAGAAAGCCTGAGTTATATTTTGTGGATCTTTTCTTTGATATTTTTTTAGCAGGTCTACTTTTCGCTCTTTTCTTCTTCATAATCAACCTGCCATAGTATTTAGTATTACCAAACATATCAAACTTGTCAATTAGTATTTTCACAATATTTCACACATTACAAAATAAATAAGATACAATACCTACATGAAACCCAATTTAATTTATTTGAATATCCTTCACGTTTTAAATGATGGGTATTTCTCAAGCCTTATATTAATCCTTCCATTTATTGTAAAGGCGCTTCACTTGAGCCTCTTGCAGGCAGGTATCTTAGGAGGGCTTACGGGCGCTATAGGAATTTTTCTGGCACTTCCAGCAGGACACGCTTCAGCAAGAATAGGAGGAATGAAAGTTTTGTTTTACGCCGCCATTATTTATGCACTTGCATATATGCTTCTTTCTGTATCCAATAATTTTTTTACAGTATTTTTATTCTTTTTACTTGCAGCTCTTGGATTTGGAATCTTTCATCCTATTGGGTTTGGCTTAATTGCTAAGTTTTCAGATAAAAAAAGCAGAGGGGCAGAAATTGGAAAATTTACCGCCGTTGGAGACATAGGAAAGATTGGAATTTCAGCAGGCGTCACGTTTCTTGTTACGCTTGTTGGCTGGAGACAAGCTTCATTTTTATATGGGTTCGTTGCAGCGGTAATTTTAGGTTTTTTTGTTTTATTAAATAGGAAAAATCCGCATACTGTCCCTCAAGAAAAACCAAAAGATGTAAGGATAAAAGATCTTTTGAAAAATAATAGATTTTTACTTGCTACTACAGCAGGGACTCTAGATGTATTCGCAAGCTTTCCCCTTTTTGTTTTTCTTCCTTTTCTTCTTCTAAGTAAAGGGTTTTCTCCGTCTATTCTTGGGACGTTAGTTGGTGCGTATTTGATAGGAAATCTTATGGGAAAAACGGTTTTGGGACATTCTATTGACAGATTTGGACATGTAAAAGTTTTTGTGTTAGCAGAAGTTCTTATGGCATTGTTTATAGTGCTTCTTGCAACATCAAACAATCTTGTCTTAATTATTATCTATTCAATATTTCTAGGAACGCTTACTAAGGGAACCGTTCCGATTACCCAAACCATGGTAACAGATGCGGTAGAACATCATGGGAATTTTGAAAAATCTATAAGTGTATATTCTACAATCGCAAACACTTCGGTAGCGGCTGCTCCGGTTCTTTTAGGGGCAATTTCAGACAGAATGGGCGTTAATTTTGCATTCTTTACAGCAGCGGCTTTTGCAGTTTCTGCAACCTTCCCCGCGCTTTTTATTCCGTTTATAAAATCTCATGGGAATAGATAATATTTTTTCAGTTTATAAACCCAAAGGCATGACGTCTCATGACGTGGTGAATATTGTCAGGAAAAAAACTGGAGAAAAACGCGTAGGACATGGCGGAACACTAGATCCACTGGCAGAAGGGGTTTTAGTTATTGCGGTGGGACGGGAAAACACAAAGCTTCTAGATAAATATGTAAAAGGAGATAAAGAATATCTGGCAACTCTGAAACTTGGATACTTATCAGAAACTGATGATTCAGAGGGCCCTATTACAGAATTTAATACGAGCATCATTCCTAAACGTGAAGAAATCGAAAATGTTTTATCAAATTTTCAGGGTGAAATTATGCAAACTCCCCCAGTCTACTCTTCAATTAAAATTAAAGGCAGGCCAGCGCACAGAAGAATAAGAAAAGGCCAAGAAGTAAAACTAGAACCTAGAAAAGTAATTGTTGAAAAAATCGAAGTTGTTTCGTACGAATACCCATACGTCGAGTTAAAAATTGAATGCGGAACAGGGGTTTATATTAGGTCTATTGCAAAAGATTTGGGAGAAAAACTGGAAACTGGCGCGTATTTAACTAAGCTGCTAAGAACAAGGGTTGGGGAATTTAAATTACAGGATACCAAAAAAATCGAGGAGCTTTAGTCACTTCTTCTTTTCTTCTGAAGCGTAGACGTTTTCGTAATCTTTTTTCTCCCAATCAAAAACTTCATCTTCTACAAATATCAACGCTTCTTCTTTTCTGGCTGCCTCTACGCTTTCAGATGCATGAATCAAATTATACTGTTGAGACATTGCAAAGTCTCCTCTGATAGTTCCTGGCTCTGCATCCCGTGCTTTAGTGATCCCTATCATTTTTCTGACAGTAAGAGCTGCGTCTATCCCTTCCCATAACATAGCAACCACAGGATATGACTGCATGTAGGACTTTAAGTCTGGAAAAAAAGCTTTATCTTTATGATGAGCATACCACTCATCTAAGATTGCATCAGATAAAGAAATCATCTTGAGCCCTGCAAGTCTTAGACCTTTTCTTTCAAATCTATGAATAATTTCACCAATAAGCCCTCTTTGGACGCCATCCGGTTTAACTAATACGACTGTTCTTTCAAAAGCCATGTTGCTATTTTACCGAAATTATTCTAACAAGTAAACATCTTCTTAAATCACAATCGTAAATGCGTGAATATAAATAGTACCTATATTCGTCACTTTGATCTGATTGCATGGAAAATCTTGCGAGTGAACGCCAGGAATGGGGAAAATGTGAGGAAATGAAATTGACGAATCATGGCCCATTCAGTGAATGAGTAAGATTTGAAAAGCATGAAGATCAATCGTGACGGGAGTTTTTGGTTCTTTTGTCGGCACAAAAGAACAAAGAAATTTTGCTTAATTTTTCGGCTCAAAAGTGGAAATATAGATTGTGCTTGCAAATCTTTTTTTCTGTGCTATACTTCAAAAACTCATGGAAGAATCAGTCTTTAGTCAATCTCCATTCTCTAGTGAATCTTCTTCAAAAGGTCCATCAAGCGGCCGCGGTAAAAAAGTTCTTTTCTTATTAATAATTCTCATAGTGTTAGGTGCGGTTGCATTTGGAGCGGTAAAATTATTAGGGAATACCCCTAAAACTGCAGAAACTCCTGCGCCTACTCCTACTATAGAAGTTGTTGCAACAGAAGCTCCTACCGCAACTCCAGAAGCTACTATTACTGGAAGCATTACTCCAACAAAAAAACCAGGAACAACTCCTACCGTAACACCTAAAGTCACAGGAACTACTTCGACCGGGTCAACAGATAAATCAAAACTCACCATTAATGTTCAGAATGGAAGCGGTGTAACCGGGGCTGCTAAAAAAATGGCTGACCTTCTTACCTCACTTGGATATACCACAGGAACTGTAGGAAATGCTGATAATTCTGATTACGCTCAAACAGAAATCCACATAAAAGCAGCAAGTAAAGATATGTTGCCAAACTTAAAGAAAGATCTAGGCGCAAATTACACCATAGGAACCGCAGCAGCTGACTACACAGGAACCGGAGACGGATTGGTAATTGTTGGAAAAGAATAGACGCTTTTATCTTGCTTCGCCCACTTCGTTATGCTAGTAATTTCAACGCCTAAACCAATTCTCCTTATTTAATAGAAAAACACATTATTGATTCCCTCTTAAACTCAAACTAGAATAAAAGTGGCATATGTATTTGGTTGATATTATTGGGAGCGTCTCTTTTCTTCTTTTTACGTTCATTATTTATAAAAAGGCTTGGTTTTACTCCTTTTACTCATTCGTAAAATTCCTTCTTATTTCAAGCGTTTCTTTTTTCTCTGGACTCTATCTTTCCTCTCATAATCCCTACTCATTTCCCCTAACCGCACTGCAGCAGGCACTTATTATCCAGTTGTTTTTATTCATAGTCCTGTG
>CAZQIA010000080.1:0-4925 GCA_964593215.1 uncultured Gammaproteobacteria bacterium | reverse complement strand
CTTATGCGGAATTGCAAAAATTTTATGAAATAAATAAGGCAACATGGCTTTTCGGACATTTTGGATACGATTTAAGAGAAGTGATACGGCAACAAAAATTGTACCTAAGAAAAGGAATAGATTTGATTTGTTGTTCTTTTTATAGGTATCCTTCCACAAATCAAAGAAATATATTCCTAAAAGTATGGATGTTGCGCACATCGGATCAGGCAGAATTACCCGCCCGTAATAAATTGAGTATGGAAGGATGGCAAAAAATAACGCTGCAAAAATAGCTGAGAGAAAATCTGCGTGTTTTTTTACTAGTAAAAATATTATAAATCCAGTTATGGTCGTTGCAACAACAGAGACAATTCTCCCCCACTCTTCTAATGAAAATGTTTTGAAAAACAAAAAAGATCCTGATTGGAAAATGTTAAAAATTGGAAACTCTACAAATCTATAACCTTCAGGATTATCTTTTCCTGATTGAATATTTGAAATATCAAAATACTTTGGTGATAAAACGCTTACACCCTTCTCTACAAAAACTTTTGATACGGCTGACGTATCTGCTTGTCTAAAGGCATGCCAGTCTCCAATGGGATTGTTAATTCTATAAAGTCTAAGGACAAATCCTACTGTAAGAATTATAAAAAGAATTAGATATTGCAACTTAGTTTTCATAAATTTACTTCTTTAAGATTAAAACCTCTATCAAACCAAAAGATAAAACTGTTCGGTTTTTGCATTGAGATTGTTTTTGCGGTTTCAAAATCGCCTACCACAAATGTGGGCATGTTTCTTTTGTTTTGTGCAAAATAAACAGCATCTGATAATCCTACAGGGAAAATATACGCTTCACCAGTTTTTATAGGAACATTATAGAATATGAAGTTTGAATTCTCTTGCGCTTCAAACTTTTTAATCTCAGTATATGTATTATATGATATGAGTGATGCTTTCTTCCAATACCCCTCAGCGTTTTTCAATCCCGAAAAACAAAGCAAAAAAAGAAAAAGTGCTAAGGAAGAAAAAGTCACAGCATTATAATCTTCAGGTACATAGTCAGAATACGCTTTTTCTATCAAGACAATAATCATAACAACAAATCCAAAAGACGGGAGATACACATAACGTAAGGTAATATTTCCCAACGGAAGATACGGAAGAAGGCTTAGAGCGGAGAATAAGAAACCAAACAAGAAAACTCTTGTTCTTCTGGAAAGCCTTATTTTTTCCCTATGTTCTAGAAAAAAACCTGCAAAAAATGCAGCAGTTAAAAACCCAAAGACGCTAAAGACTATATAAAATGATTTGAGAGAAACTCGAAGATAATTATAAAATGATAGAGATTTTTCTGAAAATAAAAGCAATAGAACATATCCAAAATAGTTCCCAAAAGTGTTAGGAATAACTCTAGTAAGATTATAATTATAATCACCAGAAAAACCGGCGGCCCCAGCATTAATTCTTATTAAAAAGTAAAAAACTATAATACACGTATTTAATATGTAAGGGAATAAAATAATCCGCTTTGCATGAAGACTTTTTTTATTAATTAAGAAAAAATCAAATAACGGAGTTAAAAAAATAAATATGACAGCGTTCTCATATGAAAAAACTGAAAATAAAAAAAGGAGAGACGAGGCAAGATACCGTATTAAACTTTTTTTAACACGTGCTTCATAAAAGAAATAAAGACCGAGAAAAATAAATAAGGTTGAGATGGTTGTTGAGATGGTTGCAATCCAGAAAATATTTTGTGAATGGGAAGGTATGAAAGAAAAAAGTAAAGTTGACAAAAATGCAATTTGCTTTTTTTTGAATAATTTTAGAAACAACATGTACGCGGAAATGCTTACTAAAAAATTCAAGAAAATATTTACTGAGTGGTAATATGCTTGATTAAGTGAAAAGAAATTATACTCTATAAAAATAACAAGCTTTGGAATTGGTCTCAAGAAAAATCCTTGAGCATCTATGAAGTTAATAAAAAGTCTTTGAAGATCTGATTCTGAAGCCCATCTTAACCAACTGAAATCATCTCCCACAAAAAAGTGGTAAAGACTCGGATATGAAACGATTATATAAAAAACCGCAATGAAAAAAATTCCGGGAAGGTGGGACAAAAAACTATTAGGCTTAAGAAATGCTTTTGAGAGCCTGAGCATAAGTGTATTCTAGATATTCATTATGGCTAATTTTACCAAACAATACAAGTATCCCTGCTTTGAATCTTAAAACAAACAAAACCGATAAATATGATAAACCACCCATGTGTTTCTTGTGGAAATACAAAAGTCCTTTATAGATATTAACAATTGCAAATGTCCTGTTTGAACTTCCTTGTCCTAAGTGTTTTATGGAAGCCTTATTTGAAAACTCAACTTTATAACCTTCTTTTTTAACTCTATAACACAGCTCTGCATCTTCTATATACATGAAAAAATGCTCATCAAAACCATTAAGTTTCTCGAATAATTCACGCTTTATTGCAAAAAATGCTCCCGAAACCATATCTACCTCCTTATCCTTGGATGGAGAAAATCTCACTCCCAATGCCTCTTCCAGCCCAACAGATAACAAAAAAACATTGAGTAAGTTATAAATCTTTCCGCATGATGGTTCTTTTTTGCCTTGGTAAGTTCTAATTTCCCCACCTAATACCCCAAGTTTAGGATCTTCAAATTTTGAAATGAAGTCAAAAAAGTTACCTGAAAGTAATTTCGCATCCGGATTTATAAAGAGTAAAACATCACCCTGTGCTTTTTTAACAGCTTTATTTAAACCTTTTGAAAACCCCAAATTCTCACCGTTTTCCAATACTTGAATATTTTTGTTTTGCTTTGCAGTCTTAACAGTATCATCAGTTGACAAATTATCCGCAACAATTACCTCAAGATCTCTTTCTTTGATTCTATCCGCGTATTTTCGGGTTAGATCAGAAAGCAAAGTGTGTATGAATTGTGATGAGTTATAGGTAAGAATAATAATTGAAAGCTTCATTCTATAGGGCTGTTTTTTTTGCAGGAATAATTTCCTTTACTTTTCCTTCTCCTATAAACTCAAGGATTCTGTTACTGCTTGTAACAGTTACGTCTTCCGTTGCCTCCCGGAGAGTGTCATAAGTATTGATTGAAATTTTTTTGTTATGGAAAGCAAACCAAACCGCATCATCCAGCCCACCTGGGAAAACAGGAGCAGCCCCGCTTGATACGGGAACGTTTACAAAATTTAGCTCAAGCTCATTTGAACTCCATTCGTTTGAATACACATCATCAATAGATATAAAGAAATTTTGAATGTATTGACCCGCAGTATGCCAATCTTTTTGGGCTTCTTGAATCTGAATAATGTGTAAGAGTACATATGCGCAAACAACAATCAAAAGTCCACCTACTGCAACATCTTTTCCATGAAAAAACATAGCAACATACAATTTTTTAATGAAAAGTCCTAAAATAAGCATTAGTCCAAATGCCGGTAAATATGCGTACGTAGAAAATACATCCTGAACTCCAATAAATGGTGTAAGAAAAATTAAGAAAAACCCCAAACCAAAGAAGACAACCTTTTTTTCTCGGGTTGAAAGTTTTTGAAGATACATTAGGTAAACGACAACTGCGCTTACAACAAAAACTCCAGTTCCAATAAGAGAAAAGGTAAGATTTTTTACAACAATATTGTGCAATGGGTTTAACATCTGCCCAAAGATATCTAAAATGAAGTATCCCAGTATGTTAGTTATGACAGTAATTGGAAATTGTAATGGAACTGCCCTCAACCAATAATTAAATAAAGGAAGATAAAGAATAAAACCAAAGAAAGCTACAAGAAGTAAAAATACAAACGGGGTCTTTTTAACAGTTTCTAGGGCTTTTTCTTTATTAAATATTACATTGTAGAAGACAATGAGGATGGGAACCATAAGCGCTAATTGATTAAAAAGTATAGCAAGCAAAAATGACACAAAAGAGATAAAAAGAGTAATTTTGTTATTTTTTTCTTCCCAGATAATAAACAGGAAAATGGCAAGTAATGACAAGAGAGTGCTAAAAAGATATCCTGTAGATGAAATCCAAAACACAGCCTGAGAATATCCACTGCTTACCATAAAAAGAGCTGAAGTCAAAAAGGAAAGATATTTATCCTGAAGAATTCGCTTTGCTAAAAAGAAAAGGACTGTGGCTATTAAGAAATGTAGGGTTACTGAAACTAAATGATATATGTCCTGGTTAAGCCAAAACACCGAGTACATAAGTAAAAAATAAAACTTTGCTGCAGGCGGATAGAGACTTTCACCAACAGAAGAAACTATACCTATGGTCTTTGCAAAAAAACTAACACAGTTTTGGGAATCTATTCCGCTGCAAAGCATTACCTGCCTAAACCATGAATAATCCTGCCCTGCAAAATAGTTTGAAAGTGTCTGAGTGAATAGTGAAATAGTAATAACCGCAAGCCCTGCAATCATCGCTGGAACAGATAAAATTGCCTTCTTTAATTCTTTGTAAGGATCAATTTTTTGGGAACTATACACGTAAGTAACACCTAAAACGGCACCCGTCAGAATCCACAGGGAATATGCAATTTTTGATGCCTCAAATACATCAATAAGATAAGCGTTTAACAATAGCCCTATTACTCCTGCAATATAACCAATAAGAAAACTCTTAACCAGCTTTGATTCAATATGCGGGAAGGATTTTTTTATGGAAAGAATAGTAACTAGAAAAATGGAAAGAAACGCAAGTGTTCCTAATGAGCCAATTTCCCCGAGCATCCTTAAGTAATTATTGTCAACAGCAAGGCTTGCAGCACCATACCCGCTTCCTAAGAAAATATTTCTAGAAAAAGCTTCAATAGCATGCGGCCACTCTCCTTGAAATCTAGTGGTGAATGAAAGATCATAAGCTGAAGCTTTTTTAATAATAAAGTCTCCT
>CAZQIA010000079.1:0-5110 GCA_964593215.1 uncultured Gammaproteobacteria bacterium | reverse complement strand
AGTTTTAATGCTAATGGGGGTTAATTTATTATTCCTCAGGTACTCTATAACTTCCTTTGTGTTATTTGCTTCAAGTATTCCTTTTTGTTTAAGACCAAACTCAGTTACAGCAACGTATGTATAGTGCATGGTTTAAAGGAGTCGTAAAAATGACTCAAGACGTACTGCATAGCTTTTTGCAGTGTCCATTGTGACAACGCCCTCTTTCACAAGCGTTGCAAGGGATACTTCAAGAGGTATCATTCCTTCATTCTGAGAAGTTTCAATTATAGAATCTATAAGATGTGTTTTTCCGTCTCTAATGTTTGCTTTTACCCCATTTGTCCCCAGCAAAATTTCACTTGCCACTACTCTTCCAGCGTCCACACGTTCTAGAAGACGTTGAGAGATAATTCCCTCAAGTGTTGCGGCAAGCTGAATTTTTATTTGACCCTGCTGACTTTCCGGGAACGCATCAATGATTCTATCTATACTTTGGGATGCAGAATTAGTGTGAAGCGTTGAAAAAACTAAATGACCCGTTTCAGCAATTGAAATTGCGCTTGAAATACTTTCCGGATCACGCATTTCCCCTATTACTACCACGTCTATATCCTCTCTCAAAGCGCTTTTTAGTGCATCATTCCAGTGGTGTGCATCTGATCCAATCTCTCTTTGAGAAATAATGCTTTTACCCTTCTGGTACACATACTCAATAGGATCCTCTATGGTTATAATATTTGCAGCTCTGGTTTGGTTTATTTCATTTATTAAAGACGCAATTGTGGTAGATTTTCCGTGTCCTGTAGGCCCGGTGACCAGAACAAAGCCTTGTCTTAACTTGGCAAATGAATGACACACTGGAGGAATTCCTAAATCTTCTAAGGTTCTTATCTCAGAAGGAAGAAGTCTGAATGCTGCAGCTAGTGTTCCTCTTTGATAATAACAGTTAACCCTGAAACGGCCTCTATCTCCATAATTTCCCCCACCGTATCCATAAGAAAAATCCAGGTTTCTTTCAGACGCTAAAGATTCTTTTTGAGTAGGAGACAGTATACTTCCAATCATCTGAAGCATCACATCATTTGTTAGGGGAGGATATGTTTGAAGAAATGTTAGTCTTCCGTCAATTCTTAAAACAGGCACCTCTCCTACCACTAAGTGTAAGTCAGAAGCCTTATTCTGTACAGTTTTTTCTAATAATTCCAGAATATCAATCATATTTAAGTTATAATTCTTAAGTAACGTGAAAGAACCGCTAGCTACTCTTGTGCAACTCTTAAAACCTCATCAAAAGTTGTTTCTCCTTCTAAAACTTTAAGATACCCGTCTTGTTTTTAGGATCGCATCCCGAGTACTCTCACAAAAGAACCGTAAAACATGCATTACTCTTGCGCTACTCTAAGAACCTCGTCAAACGTTGTCAACCCTTCTAAAACCTTCAAGTATCCATCTTGTTTAATCGTTACCATACCTTCTTTTTTAGCTTCTTCTTCCAGTGAGATAACGTCTGCTTTTTGGATAATTAGTCTTGCAATGGTGTTAGATACATTAAGCACTTCAAAAATTCCAATTCTTCCTAAAAATCCAGATTGATCACACTGTGCACATCCTGTTCCTTTATATAAATTAAATTGTCCCTGTGTCATAAGATTTCCAAGAGTGCTTCTTAGCTCATTGAGAATTTCTTGAGTAGGCGGATAGGGAGCTTTACATGAAGAGCAAATTTTCCTCACAATTCTTTGTCCTACAACAGCAGTTATAGTAGATGCCAGAAGAAAAGTTTCTGCCCCCATATCAATAAGTCTAGGTAGTGCTCCTGCAGCATTTGAGGTGTGAAGTGTTGAGAACACTAAATGACCTGTAAGTGCAGCCTGGATTGCAAGGTCTGTTGTTTCCTTATCTCTAATTTCTCCTACAAGAATAATGTTAGGGTCTTGTCTTAGAAACGCGCGCAATCCGTTTGCAAAAGTGAGCCCTATATCGGGGCTTATTTGCACTTGATTCACTCCAGCTATTTGATACTCTACCGGGTCTTCAAGGGTAGAAATATTTACCTTTGCAGTGTTTAATTTGGAGAGAACCGCGTAAAGCGTCGTAGTTTTTCCGGACCCTGTCGGTCCGCAGACAAGAATAATTCCATGAGGTCTTAGAATTGCCTGTTCTAGAGTTTTTTGAGAAACTCCTGTAAGCCCCAATTCCATAAGTGTAGGTACTCCCCCACTCTTTTTAAGAAGACGCATAACTATTTTTTCACCAAACGTTGCAGGGAGTACACTTACACGCAAGTCTACCTCTTCATCTGCATATTTGAAATTAAATCTTCCATCTTGAGGAAGTCTGTGTTCATCTATCTTAAGATCTGAAAGAATTTTGATACGTGAAATGACAGCTTCCTGAACTCCTTTTGGAAGAGAAAGACGCTCATATAAAATTCCGTCAATTCTATAACGCACACGTACCCTATCCTCCTGGGGCTCTATATGAACATCTGATGCCCTACTTTTCATTGCGTACTCTAAAACTGTAGAAACTATTTTTGCAATTGGCGCTTCCTTTATAACTCTTGCAATTCCTTCCTGGTCAAACGTTTTAACTTTTGTGATTGCTTCTGTTTCTTCAAGTGCTTGCTTAACTTCCCCAATAAGCCCAATATTGTATTCATTGCCAATTGCTTCTTTGATTTCTGCGGGGATTCCCTGATACGGAATAACGGTAAAACCTGATTTTTGCTGTATAAAGTTAATTGCCTCAAAGTCCAGAGGGTCAGCCATAGCAACAGAAATGGTGAGGTTTTTCTTGTCTACCCCAAAGGGGACTATATTAAAACGCTCAGCAACAGTTTTAGGGATATAGGAAAGCGCTTCAGGTGAAAAAGGAAGAGTTGCAACAGACGCGTAAGGTATACCGGTAAGTTTACTTCTTGCTTCATAATACTGTTCCGGCGTAATAATTTTAGTATCTACAAGAAGTTTATCTAACGGTATATTCCCAGAGGCTGCTTCATTGGTAATACTATCCCGCTGCTCTTTTGAGATCAGCCTTTCTTCAAGAAGAATATCCGCAATGTTTTTTTCTGTTTTTACAGAGACAGGCTGCTGAGCTTGTGTTGGTTGTGTGTTTTGGGCAGGATCCATATAAAATTAGTGATTAGAAAATAGAAATTAAATACTAGTTTTTCATACAAAATAAACCGAAACTACTTCGGCACTACTCTATAATAGTAGGGGAAAGTTTGATACAATGTCAAGAATAATTTACCTATTTACTACTCATGCAGGTACGAGTTTTACAAGGTCCAGATGAATTTTTAGAAAAATATATATCTGATTTTATAATTCAGCAAAATATTCCTTCTTATTTTGTTGTGAGACTTGATCAGCTAAAAATTGCAGACGTAAGACTTCTTCAAAAAACCTTGTCCTCAAAACTACCCAAAGAAACATGTAGGCTAGTTGTTGTATCAAATCCCACAATTGAAGCACAAAACGCTCTTTTAAAAACCCTGGAGGAAATAGACAGTCAAACTTTTCTATTTTTTAAGACTGTTTCAAAAGAAGATTTACTGCCCACTATTATTTCGCGTTCTCAGATGGTTACGTTTCAGAATGTTTTCAAAGCTTCCTTGCAAACCCCTCTAAAGGAAATTATGAATTCGTCTAAAGCAGATAGAGACAGAAAGATTTTTCAGTTTCTGTCTTCATTTGGGGATTCAATTAATGAAGAAAATATCTCAGATATTATTCTCTCTCTTAGAAGTCTTATGGTAAGTGAAACTGAAAAAGAAAACACTTTGTATTATTTCTCACTTTTAAAAGCATTAACAGAGAATTTGGTATGGGTGAATTCTTATAATGTCCAAAAAAGAATCCTCCTAGAAAACCTTTTCTTAGAAGTTTCTGAAAGGTTTTAGATAAATATTGAAGTCCTATAGAAAATTCATTTTAGCCTTTGTTTTGTATTTAATCTCAAAAAAATATATCCTCTAGGATTTTACCAGTTGACAAGCCTTTGTGAAAAGTGATTAGATATTTTTAACATGAAATTATCTGCCCACATGAGAAAAGGTTTTACTCTCATAGAGTTAGTTGTAGTTATTGCAATCCTCGGAGTATTAGCAGCAGTACTTATCACCGTCATAGATCCGTTAGATAAAATTAACTCTGCAAATGACTCAGGAGTTATTTCTGCAATGATTCAAGTTGGAAAAGGAAATGATTCTTTTGCTTCAAATAACAATAATGTATATCCCCAAGCTACTACTTTTGCTGCTTTAGTTACTGCGCTTAATACTGCAGGAGAAATTAAATTTAGCACACTAACAGCACCTACAAACTATACATACAATTATGTTGCAACTGCCACCTGTGGCACTACCGCAACTACATGTACATCTTATGTACTTTATGTAAATCTTAAATCAAAAAAATATGTAACTGGAGCTAATCCTTCATACTATGTATATGCAAATGGACAAGGATGTACAAAATTAAATCAGTCTTCTGCTCCAACAATTGCCACTACATGTCCATAGTTTTCAGCATTGTCTTTAATCAAACTCCGAAAGGAGTTTTTTTGTGCCCAAAATACATTTCTTGACTTACAATTCTGAATCTGATTAGCTTAAAGTTAATAGATTTGTATTTATTAATACATGAAATTTACTCCTGCCTTAAAAGTTAATAATTCTACTACAGGATTTACACTTGTAGAAATAGTAATTGTTATTGCTATCTTAGGAATTCTTATGACAATTACACTTGCGGCACTTAATCCATTAGAGCAGTTAGCAAAGGCAAGAGATATTGGAAAAATCACAACAATTAACTCTTTATCCAAAGGAGTTTTAGCTTATGAAAGTAGAGTCTCTAATGCGCCAACACCATCTGCTACATGGATTACAGATCTTAAATCAGGTGGGGATATAGCAGGAAATATAGTTTTTCCATCTGGGCCGCTTTCACCATCCTCTGCGTGCAGCACAAATAATGAAAACGGTTATTGTTTCTCTTCCAGTGGAGGAAATCTTATTATTTATACTAGAGTAGAATCTACTGGAAATTTACAAAAAGCGTGCGGCAGTTCCCCAGGTCCTTCGGACACTGGCTGGGTTATATGGTCATCTGCTGAT
>CAZQIA010000078.1:0-5116 GCA_964593215.1 uncultured Gammaproteobacteria bacterium | reverse complement strand
TTACATCTTCTTCTCTCAATTCTCCGTCTATCACAATCATCTCGTCTTTAAATTGTTTAGATAATGTATCATATCCGCTTATTACCTTTGCAAGCTTTTCTTTTTTATCATAAATATCCTTTTTTAATCCTCTTTCCTGCAATCTTTTCACCGCGCTATCCGCAGAAACCTTTAGATAAAACGTAAGATCCGGCGCAAGAAACTGATGATAATTGGAAAAATTTCCTTGAGATACTAACACCGAAAATAGTTTTCTGAAATCATATTCTTCCCCTAAGTCTAATAATCCATACGCAGGAGTTGACCAGATGCTTCTATGAGTTAATACAATTTCTCCCCTTTTTAAAGAAGGCTCAACTATTTCTTCGTGATTTAGAACTCTGTCTGCAGAATATAAATTTTGGTAAGCGCGGGAAGGGATTTTAACTTTTGCTGACAGGATATTTCTAATTATATTTGCAACTACACCTTCTGCTTGCGGCTCACTTGTAACCGTAACTTTTTTCCCAAGTTTTTCAAAATAAGTTTTAACATACTCTACCTGAGTTGTTTTTCCTGATCCGTCTATTCCCTCAAAGGCAATATATAGCCCTTTATACGGATTTCTTTTTAGATCCTGAGTAAAACTTACTGGGTACTGCATTTATCTTGGGATTGAGTCTATTTGGGCAAGTATACTAGCCGTAACATTTTCTACGTCTTTTTCAGCATCAATTTTTGTCAGCGCATCAGAGAATTTATTTAGTAAATATTCATATCCTTCCTTTATCTTCAAAAGTTTTTCCTTTTTCTCATACAGCTCTGCTTTTCTATTCATCTGAGAAAGTCTTTGCCCCGCAGTTTCCACAGAAACGTCTAAGACTACAGCAACGTCAGGTGCTATAAATTCATGATACATAGAAAGAATAGAAAGAGATGCCAGAAGAATATCTGGGTTTTCACTTTTTGAAGATTCAAACCTGTCTAAGAGTCCGTACGGAATCGAAGACCAAAAGCTTCTATCAGAAATAACCACATCTCCTTTTTTTAAAGAAGGCTCTACTATGTCTTCAAGATGAACCGCACGCTGTGCCGCAAACAAGTATTGAATTGCAACTTCTGGAATTTCTTTCTCCTGCTTTAAAATGTTAGCAACCAACTCCCCCATCACCCCATCCCGTCTAGGTTCATGAGTTTTTACTACGGTTTTACCTTGTTTTTGAAAATGTTCCGTAAGTTTTTCTACCTGTGTAGTTTTTCCAGATCCGTCAATTCCTTCAAGTGCTATATACAGTCCATCATATGGATTTTTCTTTAAATCAATACTAAAGCTTACGTCGTATGTCATTGTTCTTGGTGAATCTTACTTTCTAAGGGGCCTTCTTGCATGACGTATTTTGCATCTTTACGTTCATTGTAGGGCTTTTCAGAAGGACTACTCAATTCTTCAAATGTCATAGCACAAATTCTCATGCCTGGGGTAAGAGCTACCGCCATTCTCCCTAAGTTTCCTAACTCCAAAACGCAATTTCCATCCCACCCCGGGTGAAAAACAGAAGCGGTGGAATGAACCACTATTCCCATGCGCCCCAGAGAAGAACGCCCTTCAAGACGCCCCATCATGTCAGCAGGAATTTTTACTTTTTCTAATGTCACTGCTAAGACAAAGTCTCCAGGCTGCATAATAAACTGATCTGTGTCTTTAAGTTTTACCTCTTTTGTAATCTCTGAACCGTAATCTTTTTTATAGGGATCTATGTAGGGATACTTACTGTGATCAAAAACCCTAAATAAGTTACCTAAACGAAGATCTACTGAACATGCGCCCAACTGAGATTCCAGATCCGGTTCAGGAGTTATTACAATTCTTTTTTCTTTGAGTGCTTGTTTAATATCTTTATCTGATAGAACTGACATAACCATACCATACTATCTGAAGATCAAAGTATTTTCAAGAAAGAGATTTGACAACCCCTAAATTTTAAATATATGATGAATTGTGGACATCTCCATATTTAAGGAAAAGACTGAGGAGGCGCTACTTTCTTCAGTAAAACGAATAACCATAACTGTTGCCTCTCTTGTCATCATTATCTCAATTCCTATTACCTATTCTTTAGTACAGCAGCGAGCAGACATTAGACAAAGAGCATCCGGTGTTCCATCTGTATCTGGAACTCCTTCTTGCGAATGGAGTAAGCCCAGCGTTAATCCGGGAGAAAGTGCTGAGCTCATCCTTATTAACTACACTGCTGACGTCCCTGATGTTGGGGGAAAACTTTCCCCTGTTATTTCTCCTCCTTCTGGATACAGATTTATAAAAAAACTAGATGATGGAAATTTACTGTATGAATTAGACACCCCAGATACTATGTTTAAAGCATCACTTCTGGACCCATCATCCACTGCAAATAGCTCAGATTTAAAAACCGTTGCAACATGTATCATATCCACCACAAGCACCCCTGGAGCGGTCAGTTCTGAAAATCCACCTCAGGATACTTCTCAAAGCTCTCAAGAAAATTCCAACACGTATGACACGATTATCGCCTGCATGCAGGAAGGGTCAAGCTGTGATCCTAAAACCCAAAAGGAAATAGACTATTATCCAGACGGTGTGATAGACGCAAAAGACCTCAATGTCTTTCTAAGAAATTCATCGCATTAGTCCTTTCTTGCAAACATCCACAAATGCGCATAAGATAAAATGGTATGAGTATATCCGGAATTGGGAAAAGTTTAGAATCTACTCTTTTTGGATCAAAAAAACGCGTCATTAACACAATTCTTACTACAGTTATTCTTTTTGCAGTCCCCATAACGCTTCAGCTCACATTTCAAAGGCAAGACGTAAGACAACGCGCGTCACAAATAGGCGCTGATCCAGCCTGCCCAAATGAACCAGACGTTAATGGTGTTAAATATAAAAACTCTTGTAGCCCATATCCTTGCGAATCAGGGTATGCAAAAGCTGCTGATGGCACACCCACTCTTTATTACTATGTAGGTACTGGTGCAAATGAGGCGTGTGATACATACACGCCTGGAACCCATTGCTGTTCTACATATAATCCAAATGCAGGATCATCCGTACCAGATCTTTATGTGTGGATAGTTGACAGAGGAGCTGCTACCTATGCGCCTGGAGACACCGCAAATGTCAAAGTATTCGTTAAAAATAAAGATGGAACAGCTGTAGCTGGAACAATCACGGGAAAATTATTGGCAAATACAGCATCTGGCACAAATCAAATCAGCCAATGTCTTGCAGTCAACTCATGCTCAGGATATGGAGACATTATTCAGCTGTCTTCTGCAAACGGTATTTCTGCTGGAGGATACGCAACGCTAACCGGGTCATTTACTGTTAAAGCTGCTCCTGGTGGTGCTTGGATGGTATACGCATATATTAATATACCTGCTTCTGGAGGAATTACAGAATCAGACGCAGCAGGAGATGGTCCTTCTGCAAATGGCGGAAACAACATGTCAGGTGCTTCATACGGCGTAACCGCTACAACTTCCTCTAGATGCGATGCCGGACCTTACAACTGCACGGGTCAGTGTACTGCTCCCCCAAATACGTGTAATACAAATAATGGTACCCAAGGAAACTGTTTGTATACCACAAAAATTGGTGGCGGAAGTTGCAGTCCATACCAGGCTCCTGACCAAACCTGCACAAAGAATACCTGTAGTTCGCCTCAAACCTGTGGAGGCGGCGGAACTCCAGGTGTCTGTGGAACCAGTGGTGAAGTGGGTACTCCCGCCTGTACCACTCAAACGTATGGACAGTGCACTCCTAATTCACCAAACGCATGTTCATCAAACAGCGGAACACAATCATGCTCCACCACAGGAACAGGCTGTACTCCTGGATCGTGCGGCAGTAGACCTTGCACTCCAACTTGCACAACAGGAACCTGCGGGGGAGGAGGAACACCGGGTGTTTGCGGTACTAGCCTCGCTGGAGGTGCAGGCGGAGGGATATGTACACCAAAAACGTGCCAACAGCTTGGAGTAACTTGCGGTTCAACTTCAAACGGATGCGGGGGAACTTTAAATTGCGGAGTCTGTCCACCAACATCTCTGCCTAATTGTAACGCCACCTCATCATGTTCCGGTACATGCAATGCGCCGTCTGATACATGCGGCACCGGTAATGGCACAAAGACGTGCACATACACTACCTATACTGGTGGAGGGAATTGCACGCAAGTAGCAGCTCCCAGTCAATCTTGTACGGTTAATAATTGCCAATCGCCAAAAACGTGTTCAAACGAGACGTGCAGTACACCTGTTACTCCTATCGCAGCAGTAACCACTACTCCATCCACTGGTACTGCAAACATAGCGATATCAGTAAGTCTTCCCGGGATCGGAACTGAATCTTATAACAATGACGCTCCTAGAGCTGCCAGAACAGTTAGCGTTACCTTAAACCAATCAGGAACAAAACAAAAAGTTAAAGAAGCTACTAGTACCGTAACATATCAAAATGGGAAATATACAGGAAATGTGAGCATTCCAAATATCACACCAGGCTCATATTACGTCAGGGTAAGACTTGATAATACTCAGTATAAGAAAAATGCGGATTCTACTATAATTGTAGGAGCAAACGCAATTAATTTCTCTGGAGATCTTGTTTCCGGAGATCTTTTTAATACAAACAGCATAGGTCTTCAGGAATACAATGCGCTGGTTAATTGCTATAATGGTGGAGAATGTCTTACAGACACCAGAACAAAAGCAGATCTAAACGATGATGGCTCAGTGGATGCGAAAGATATAAATATAGTACTAGTTGAATTTGCTCGGGGTCAAATTAACGGAGACTAACCTCCAAACTTTATGAACAAAATTTTTAAGAAAACAAGAAAAGGATTTGATATTTATATAGAATATTTCTCCAGCTCAACCTCAAGAACTGTCATTTTGCTTTTATTTGTAAACATAATGTTTTTGTGGGCAAATATCTATCTTATTGAAAAATCTCCCCGGGAGGTGTCACATATTTCTTCATCGCAACAAGCTCCGGTAAAATCAAAAATTGCTGAAGCGGGAGCGTGTGACCCTTGTCTTGCAAACAACGCAAGCTCTCCTTTCCTTTGCACAAAAATTGGCGGAAATGAAA
>CAZQIA010000077.1:0-5252 GCA_964593215.1 uncultured Gammaproteobacteria bacterium | reverse complement strand
GAAAACTATTCTTCTTATGAAGATTTTTTGAAAGAAAAATGGACTAAAGACAGCAGGAAAAAAATCATGCAACAAATAAGAAGGCTCTACAGAGATCACGTAATTGAGGTATTGGAAAATAATTATGAAGATATTGATCTTCTTGCTGAATTAAACATTCAAAGATTCGGGAAAGATTCAAGTTTTTCTTTCCCCTACAGAAGAGAAATTTTCAAAGATTTAGCTCAGCTCTACCCTGTAGTCATGCAAACGTTGATAATAGATGGGAAAAAACAGGCAGTTTCATATGGAATACATTATAAAAACACTTATATTGGAATGAACGCGGGCGTAAATGGAGAGATTCCTGATCTATCTAAACTTCTTATCATGCTACAAATAAACAAAGCCCTAGAACTTGGTTGTAAAGTCTATGATGCAGGGAAGGGTGACAGTGGATGGAAGGAAGCATTCAAGTTAGATTCAGTTCCTCAGCTTAGACTTAACCTTCAGAACTAAAACAAAACTCATTTTGCAATTATAGGACTATTTTGATATACTCTGATCTCGTATGTCAGCACAAGAACTAGGATTAGGAGGTAGACGAACCACCACAGTAACAGAGGCTCCAAAACCTGCCGTAAAACCAAGTGTTAATCTTATCGTCCCCAAACCAGCATTGACCACTGACTACCTAGGATCAGACCGCTCAATTCATGATTTTTCTCCCAAAATGAAAGACGCCGGGTTTGATGAAGTGCTCTGGTGTGAACAATGGGACGGAGACTATGCTTATAGCCCAGAGGAAGTTGCAGGAATTGACAAAATACTAGGGGGGCTTGGTCTTAAAGTAAGGGACGTTCACGCAACAGAAGGAGCATTTTATGGTCAGTGGGTAGCTCCTGACGAAGAAGAAAGAAAGAAGGGGGTCGATTTAATTCACAACAGAATTGATATGGCAGCTGATCTTGGTGCACAAACTATAGTACTCCATGCGCCACATCATGAAATGCCCTGGAAAGGTGGTCCACGCGCCTATGAAGAGACTATGAGAAGATCTCTTGCTGAAGTTGAAAAGCATGCAAGAGATAAAAATTTAAGAATAGCTTTAGAAAATACTGACTGGAAAGGACCTGGGAAGATTGATAATTTTGAACCTATTAAATTTGCACTAGATGAATTTCCAGAAGATTTTATTGGAATCTGCTATGATTCTGGCCACGGAAATCTTATGAGAGCACGTTTTGGTAATCATATTGGGCAAATGGATGCAACAAAAGAAAGGCTTATTTCGCTTCACTTGCACGACAATAACGGAATGAATGCAACCAGAGGTGGAGGAAGATATAAAATCCTGGAGGGTAAATCTCAAGACGACGATATGCATAGATTAATGTTTACAGGAACTGTAGATTGGAATAGACTTGCAAGAATCATAGCTCAATCTTCTTATAATGGTCCTATGATGATGGAAGCAAGCATGAAATATGATCCACATATGGATCCTATGGAATGGCTTCAAAAAGCAATGCAAACCGGGTTTACATTTTCTGCAATGGTAGAGTCACACAAAGCAGTTGACAAATTAGGAGCCCAATTACCTCTTAAGTAGTTTATTTCCTCAGTGGGTGAAGGAGTCTATTTGAGTTAGTAGTAAGCTGATATCCACGTTCAAATCCACGCCAAACTGCAATTAATACTTGCGAAATAGCAATAACACACAAGACTAATCCTATTCGATCTGCTATCGCACCAACACATATAAAAATAGCAAACTCCGCCTCATCTACTAAAAACATAGTGCGCATTTTAACCCAGAGAATAGAGAAAAACTCTGAAACAGACTCAGGTTTTTTAGCATACAAAAGATCCATCTTGTGCTCCAACTCTCCCCTTTTTTCTGCGGACTTTTCCAGATATTTCTCATCCCTTGAGATGGAAGAAAACATGGTTTCAAGCTTTATGTAGTATCTCAACATAAAGAAAAATGCTGAAACAAACCCTAAAATAATAAATAGTACGTTTCCACTAGTTAAGTACACAGAAAGCCCTGCAAAAAAGGTTATTACAAAGATTTTTATTATATCCAGTACTTTATCCAGGTAGTCGCCAATTATTGAGTATTTCTTAGTCTCACGGGCTAACTGACCATCTAGATCATCCCCAATGTAACCTGCGACTATCATAAGCCCCCCAAAAACTTTTAAAGGAAACGGAAGAAGTAGAAAGATGCTTCCAAGCGCGAAAGAGGCAAAAGACATAAGAGTGACAATATTAGGCGTTAAATACGGAATTTTTACAGCTAATGGGAGTAACAAATGGGCTATTTTGTAACCAAAAAGGTCCCCCCAATTACTGTAGTACGTGGATTTTACTACGCGCATAGTTTATTTATATCACAGACTTTGGAGTCTTGGGGATAAATAGCGCTGAGTATGGAACTTTCTCGTGCTTCTTAATAGTTTTTTTCTTTATAACTGGTGTTTCCAGCTGAAACAGTGCTTTTTTAAGAGATCTCAAAAACATTTTAATATGCTCGTCAGTTAACTCTCCTATATTTCCAACCTGAAATACTCTATCTAAGAAAGGTCCCTTTCCGTTATAAATAACTATATTTTTTTCTTTTAATTTAGACTTTAATTCGTGAATAGTAGTGTGGGTAGGAACCATAACGGTAGTAAGGGATGCAGACATAAGAAGTTCGTCAATTAAAAATTCTAATCCCATTTGCTTCATGCCTTCTCGCAACATTTCTGCTTTTGTCTTAATAGCAGCTCTCCACTTTTTAACTCCTTTTGCATGAATGTTGGAAAGTGCCTGATCAAATGCATAAAACAAATGAACTGCAGGCGTGTTAGGAGTCTGCATATGGTTTTTAGAATATTTATAAAGATTATAAAGATTAAGATACGCAGTTCTTACGGGAGCGTCTTTTAAAGATTCTATATCTTTTACTCTTGTCATAATAATTCCTAAACCAGGAAGTGAACATATGGCTTTGCCTGCAGAAGTTGTACAGAATGCTACGTTCCAGGCCTCTAGATTAATTTCATCTGCACCTGTAGAACTTACAGCATCCATATAGAAAGTTTTTTTGTATTTTTTAGATAGTTTTCCTACTTTTTCTGCTGGATTTAGAATTCCTATGCTTGTTTCATGGTGAACCATTGCTATGATATCTACCTTGTGTTTTTTTAAGTAATCCTCTACTTTTACCATGTCTATAGGGTTTCCCCATCCAAAGTGAAGAATATGAGTATTTTTATTGTGGATTTTTGAAATCATATGGAGTCTTTCTCCAAATTCTCCGTTTGCAAGGATAAGAATGTGTTTATTCCCAACTATAGAAGAAAGGACTGATTCATTTGCTGCAGTACCGGATCCTGTTATTAAAAGTGGGTAATACTGCTTTTTATTTTTGATCTCAAAAAGATCTAAGAGCTGGGAGTTAATGCTGGAAAGCAATGCGGAAAATTCTTCTTCTCTGTGACCTATGTTATTAGTTGCTGCGTCAAATACGTTTTTAGCAACAATAACAGGTCCCGGACAAAACAAAAAATGGCTTTTCTTTCTGGTTGTTTGTTTTTTCATAAAGTAATTGTCTTATCATCACGAAATAAATTTAAAGTCTATTTGCTGTTGGAAAAAAAATATTATACCGCAATTTTCTCAGAAAATCAAGATGCAATGCTCTTTTAAGTGCTTGCAAACTTATCCTAGAGGAATTTTTAAGAAGGGCAAATTTTGAGGCTAGTACAGTTAGCTTACAGCACGTAACGGATAATGAGTATTTAATCTCATAACATTTTTAGGAAATGCAAAATCTAATTCTTCTTTAACCCATCTTCCACCTGAAATTATATTCCAATTTGAAGCTAGCTGACGAGAAACAAACCGTCCCCATGAATACTCTGCATCATTACCTCCTACAATAGAGAGTCCTCTGTTTAATTGTGAATAGAAAGATGCGAGTTCTGTCTCAGGAGTATCGCTATCAATCCTGAGGTAATAAGGGGCGTGATCGCCCGGAACAACTGTACCCCCTGCTGATTCAATGAGCGCAGGATCCATCATTCCTCCATCTTCAGTGGAAACAACTATTGCGTTGTTCAGAATCGCTTTATCTTTTGAAGTTCCATCAGCCTCTGTGCTTATAGGATTCCCATTTTCATCTCTTACTGTTGGGTAGTTTAACCATAAATCTGCAGCCCGCAAAAGCGGGCTAGAAACTGATTCGTTATAATCCTGGATGTAGTGAACTCTCTCGGAAAGTACAGGATGGGAGTTTATTAAATTGCAGATTCTTTGGATTTCTAGCTTCATTTCATCGTCTTTAGTGTGAGCCTTTCCTGAAACAAAAAAATGCGCATTCCGATCTACTAAAATCTGAGCCAGCCTATCAGGATCGCTAAACGGAAACCCCATCCTTTTATATCCTGCTGCACGCCTTGCCGAACCTACAACTTTTACTCCGTCAGGAAGCTCTATGGGATTACCATTTTGATCCTTCATGCCTCTAAGGGCAACCCTAAGCTCATCTTTCGCCTTATCCTTAGCCGCTCTTAACTTTCCTTCATCTAGCTCAAGAATTTTTTCAATGCTACCTGCAGGTGCAAGTTCAAATTCATCCACAATTCCTGCTTCTTTATATGTGTTAAGCAGATCTGGGTGAGCCCAGCGCTCCATAGAAATTCCGTTTGTGATGGCGGTAAATTCAACCGAATTTCCATCTGCATCTGTATATACCTTACTTGCTTCTCTTGCGTGCAGCATGCTAACCCCGCGTCTTTTACCTGATAATTCTAGCGCTAATGTGCTGAGTTTTAATTCTCCAAATCTAAACTTTGAGCTTATCCAGTCTCTAACTTCCGGACTTTTTATATTTGGGAAAACAAAAGATTCAAACTGTTCCCAGGTGAATGGTGATTCAACGGCTTGCACAAGCGTGTGGTTTACGTAAACCGTTTTCTGCTTTATTTCAGTAAGAGCAGTATTAAAATCAACCCCATCTTTCACTAAGGCATCAAGCTCTGCAAGCGGGGTAAATACGACTGGCGCTTCATTCATTATGTAGACCGGAGGCTTTAAACCTAACTGGTTCATAGCTTGATACCCTCCAAACCCTTCAACTATTTCCTGAAATAATCTGTGATCACTGTTTGTTTTTCCGTTATAAACATCTCCGATTGCCGGATGGTGAGGAGCTATAATAAACACGTTATCCTCTTGTTTTGAATAAACAGGAACCTCAACATCTTCATGAAACTTTGTGG
>CAZQIA010000076.1:0-5311 GCA_964593215.1 uncultured Gammaproteobacteria bacterium | reverse complement strand
TAAGGTAAAAGAAGGAAAGCAGTGTGATTTAGGTCACGGACCGCTAGAAAAAGCAAAATCTATAGAGGTGGGAAATATTTTTCCTTTGGGCACTAAGTTTTCAGACGCATTTAATTTGGTATTTAAAGATACTGAAGGAAACGAGAAAAAAGTTATCATGGGTTGTTACGGAATTGGAATAAGTAGACTCTTGGGAACTATTGTAGAAGTACATCATGATGATGGCGGAATCATTTGGCCGGAATCCGTTTCTCCGTTTAAAGTCCATTTAATAGGATTGTCAGAGGATGCAGAAAAGGTTTATGAAGAGCTTGAAAAACAAGGAATAGAGGTTTTATATGATGATAGGGCAGACAAAAGTGCTGGGGAAAAGTTTTCAGATGCAGATTTGTTGGGAGTTCCGGTTAGATTAGTATCCTCTAAAAAGACTGAAGGAAAAGTTGAAGTAAAAAAAAGGTCAGAGAAAGATGCAAAAATACTTGAGGTTTCTGAGGTTATTGATTACCTAAAAAACTAGGACTCCACAGCCCAAAGAAAACCGCCCAGAAAACTGTCCACGCACAAGTAAAAATAAACAAGGCAATTAGAAGTACAATTACTATTGGTTTTCCCATTTTTTTTGATTTCACCGTTTTTACAGCAGGTTTCCTGGCAGGCTGAGGGACAGCTGCGGCAGGAGCAGGGGTAGGCTTACTGGGTGGAGGCGTTATCTCAATTTTAGGTGTTTCTATTTTTTTATCCAATGACATGACTTTTGTTTCTGGTTTAGGGGGTTCAATAATTGGAGTTTGAGTTTCTTTCTGAGCCATAGTTTCTATTTTTAATTCTTCTTCTTGCGGAACTTCAGGAATTGGAGCAGAAGAAGATATGACCTTTGTTTCTGCTTTTTTTGCAGTCATGTCAACTGTCTTAATTTTTTCTTCCTCTTTTTCTTTTCCGTCTAGGACTATTTTTTTCTTTCCGGTAAAAACAAAAACTTTATTTCCTATTCCTTTTGGTGTTGCAACAGTAGAAAGAAGTGAAGAAACCAGAGATGCTTTTTCAGTAGAATTTATGGGTGGAGATTTTCCCGCAGCAGGTTTTACTGCCGTATTCATTATCTTACTATATCTTTCATGATGATCCTGTGTGACAGTAGGTTTATCGGGCATAATTCTATAGTACAAGTATTACGTATTATGTATCAAGTATTAAGTATGATAAAATTATCAAGCTAAAAATTTCAAATGTCAAAAATAATTGTTACCCATAACGCTCCGGATTTAGATGCCGTTTCTTCTGCCTGGCTTATAAAACGGTTTTTGCCAGGGTGGACTGACGCTGAAGTAGTAACTGTTCCAGCAGGGCAGAGAATCAACACACAGAGAGCCTCAGAAGACGTTATAGAGCACTTAGATGGAAAAGAGGTAATTCATGTAGATACCGGAATGGGGCCACTAGACCATCATCAGACTCAGGATGATAATACCTGCGCCGCGCAGCGTACATTTGAATACGTATTAAAAAACTCAGAAGAATTGCAGAATAATAAGCACAAAACAGAGGCGTTAAGAAGAATGGTCGAGTACGTTGTAGATGATGACCATTTTCAGGAAGTATTTTTCCCGGACCCCACCGCAGATGTCTATGAAATGTCTATGGTAGCGCTTTTAGCAGGCATAAAAGTGCAGTTTCCTAAAGATGATCAAACGTGTTTACGGTTTGGGTTTGACCTTCTGGATTCCGCAATTCATGGAATGGAGAATAAAATCTGGGCAGATGAAGAAATAAAAGAAAAAGGAATTCACTTTTATACAAAATGGGGCAAGGGGCTTGCCATAGAAACCATAAATGATGAAGTTCTAAAAGTTGCTCAGATCATGGGGTATGTAATTGCGGTAAGAAAAGATCCTAAAAATGGAGTAGTGCGTATTAAAGCGCGCCCTAAAAAAAGAGAAAAATCTAACACAAAAAGTGAATATGAAAACGTAGATGTGGACTTAACTCCTGTGTATGAAAAACTTTTAACCCTGGATAAAGAAGCCACATGGTTTTTACATGTTTCTAAACGTATGCTTTTAAACGGAAGTACGAAAAATCCGCAAATGAAAGGATCCAAACTTACCCTTTCTGAGGTCGTGGAAGTTCTCCAAAATCTATAACTTTTTTATCTATTAGAAGTTTGAGCGTATCAAGAATCATCTTATTTGCGTTTGAATCAGGTCTTACATGTAAAACTCCTAGTATATTTTCAGAAGGGATGGGCTCCTCAGAGTAGTACTTATATACAGATTGGGAAGGTTGAACTAGTTGTCCACCATGCGAGTTGTCAGTTGGTTTAAACACTACAATTGCAGGGATCTTACTGTCACTGTCGCCCCGTACTTCGTATTTAGTCATAGTTATCGCACGTTGTGCGTATCTTCTCAAAGTGTCTGTGAAGACATATCTTAAGTAATCCATATGCTCCAGCCGATCCCAGTGCCCCATGGGTATTCTAGTAGGTACTTGCACGTAATAATGTATTGTTCTACCAGAAAAACTATCTACAAAATGCTGAGGTTTAAACCTTTCATCTACTATTCTTTTCGCACGTGCCAGATTAGTTCCGTGGATTGCGATTCCTTCTGGAGGTAGAGATTGAAAAATACGATTAAACTTTTCTTTCATAGGGTTTCTGAGTATTGTTAGGCAGATTTGGCAGCTTCTTCTTGTTCGTGTTTTTGAAGTGCTTCCACAATTTCTCCTATATTTCCGTCCATAAGACTTGGTAAATTGTGAAATGATTCACTGAGCCTGTGATCCGTTAACCTGTCTTGAGGGAAATTATATGTGCGTATTTTTTCAGCGCGCATGCCTTTTCCAACCTGCGTGGATTTGAGGGAACCTATCATCTCAGCTCGTTTTTCTAGCTCTATCTCCCATAATTTAGCGCGCAGCACTTTCATAGCGTTTTCTCTGTTCTGGTGCTGTTGGCGTTCATCCTGACAGGTAACTACAATTCCGGTAGGTTTATGCTTAAGGCGTACTGCAGTACTGACCTTATTAACGTTTTGTCCACCGTGTCCGCCAGCCCTGTAAGCCTCAAACTCTATGTCATCAGGATTAATGTGCAAATCTACGTCCTCCAACTCTGGCAAGATAGAAACAACCACTGTAGAGGTGTGTACGCGTCCTCTTTTTTCAGTTTCAGGAACTCTCTGAACTCTATGTACGCCTGCTTCATATTTAAAGTTTAGAAAAGCATTTCGTCCGACTATTTTAATAGTATATTCATCCAGCAAATCTACACGGTACCCTTTAAGCTGTGAGAAACGCTGGTACATTCTGAGTAACTCATTTGCAAAGATCTTAGATTCATCTCCGCCCGCAGCCCCTTTAATTTCTAGAATAGCGTTTCTAAAATCTAAGTCATTTCCTGGCTCATTAGAGGTGCTCGAGTTGTCAAAACTCTGAGACGCACTCATAGCCTGTAAAAGCGCATCTTTCTCTTCTTTGAGTTTTATGAGTTCTTCTTGAACTAAAGGACCCATGTCAGGATCAGACAGCATTGCTTCGGTTTCTTTTATTTTTTGGTCTAGTGCTATGATGTGGTCTTGCATGTTTTTTCCGCCAGAAGTCACATTATGTGGATTGGCAGAAGGTTTTAAGGGAGTTACTGTTTCTTGAGGGCTGCAAGCATTTCTTTGAGGGTCTTAGGTCCTGTATCTTCTTTAATTTCAGTTTCTTTTTTCACAATAATTTTCTTTGCTTCTTGTTTTTTCTGGAACTTCTCAATTCTGGAAGCAGTGTCTACAAATTTTTGCTGTCCTGTGTAAAATGGATGACAGTTGTAGCAGAGTTCTACGTGGATGGTTTGTTTGGTTGAGCCCACGGTAAATTGGTTGCCGCAAGAGCAAACTACATTAGCTTGATTATATTGTGGGTGAATCTGTGTTCTCATTAGGTAATTATTATACAATGTTCCAGGTTTTTATTCAAGCATGAATAGGGGAAATCAGGTACGAAGGTATTCCAGGAAGACGTTTTCTAAAACCAGCTTTTCGAGGATAGTTCGGTAAATTAATCCAGGGATCCATCCATCCAAGATCAGTTTTTGCCATATAATGTCCAAAAGGAAAGCGTTTTGAGCGTTTTAGATAAATAATTGAGCCAGAAGGATAATGTTTCAGCTTTGTTTTAAGATATTTTCGGAAATAGGATTTACCAAGGGTAGTTAAAAGTTCACAAAGAGCTTTTGGGGAAAATCCTTTTGTTTCTGCAAGAATTTTACCATTGGGGATTTTCTTTGACACGCGCGAGTAGGAGTACCCCGATACGCTCGCAACACATGCGAGCCCGCACCCCATGCCATCTTCTTGAACAACTGTTTTTATGAAGCAAGTCTAGCATTTAAATATTTAATAACAAGGGTTACTTTTTCCCAAATAGGTGGAGGGGGTGCCAGTGGAGCCTGCCTTCTGAAATAAATATTCCTCCAAAGACCAGAATTGCGCCCATGATAAACGTAGCATCAGGTTTTTCTCCCAAAAGTGGCGCGGCAATAAGAATTGTAACAATTGGATCTATGTAGACAAACACACTAACCTCTGTAGTATGCATGTGCTTTAGCGCCCAGTAGTAGAGGTGGTACGCAATCATGGAAGAGAGTAATGCTCCAAAGAAAATGCCCGAGATTCCTTGGTAATTGAGGTGTGGTAAAAATCCGTACGTTTGCACCTCATGAACAAAAAACGGAATAAAAAATAAAGTCCCTATGAAAAATGACCAAAATGTTATGGTAATTGCGTCATATTTTTTAAGAAGTTTACGGGCTACTATGGTTTGGATTACTGCTCCTAAAACAGAGATGATAAAAAACACATTTCCTACTGCAGCTATATGTGCGCCTGAACGCAGAAGCGGTACAAAAATAAGGACGAGTACCCCTAATAATCCTGTTAGTGATCCTAAGATTACTTTCTTTTTTACCTTTTTATGGAGGAAAAATATTACAGCTAAGATTATAAAGATGGGGCCAGCGGATCCAATAACAGAGGCGTTTATAGATGGAGCGTAGGGGAGTCCCAAAAAGAAAAATCCAATATTAATAAATATTCCAAAAAATCCTGTTAAGATAAGCTTTAATACATCTTTAGGTTTAATATATAGCCTTCCAAAAGCCAATGGGAAAAATACCGCGCTTGCTATCCCAAACCGTAAAATCGCAAGAGTAAACGGGTGGATGTCTCTGAGAGACCACTTAAAAATAGGGGGAGCTGCTCCCCAGATAATATTTGCAATAATAAGTGCAATAACAGCTTTTTTAGTGTTAGACATTGGGCAGTGTGGG
>CAZQIA010000075.1:0-5333 GCA_964593215.1 uncultured Gammaproteobacteria bacterium | reverse complement strand
CGCTTCACTCATGTGTCTGTCCGTACCGGAAAGTACGGAAAATTAATCACCCCAAATTTCAACATACTCAGGATTAACAGCTTCATTTTTTGTTAAATTAAGTTTTGAAAGTATTTCAGTATTATTTAAAGCAAACTGAATTGACGTAGTTTTTGAAACACCTTTGAGGGCAAAATCCAGAGCAAACATTCCTCCAAGTCTGGGAGTAATTGGAATATTTTTCTCCTCGAATAGTTCCTGTGCTCTTTTTGCAACAGGGATTCTTAAATCAGCCATATCATAATTGAAAAAGTGATTCCTTAGGTTCTCAATCTGATCAGACGTTAAATTAAAAGAATTTACAAACTCAAATGTTATTTGCGGTCCGCGGTCTTCATACATAACAGAGAGGGGATCATTTCCAAATTTATCTTTAAAGTTTGAAAGAGGCATTGGAAGACAAATCTTTAAATGAAACTCAGAAATTATTTCATCTACAATTTTTCTCCATTGACTCTTTTGATCAAGAGTTAAAGTTTTATCATAAAGACTATGATGCGGTTTTTCCAAAATATTTCCAGACTTATCAAATCCTACTATTTCTGCCCCGCTGCAGTGACTTATTACAATTTGTTTTCTTAAATCTGCATTTATTAAATCAGTAATCCTATTATTAATGCTCTGTAGACCTGAACCTGAAACCAAGAATAGTACTTTTCCTTCCAAAAGAAGCTTATTTAATTCAGCAGCCATTTCAGAACTTGCGGGTACAAAAAGATCTGCAATTGTTTCATCAACGTCAGAAACTATTAATTTCACATTTTTATTAAATGCTATATTCATTCTTGCATTATAACATTTAGGGTTTGTCTAAAACTTTTACAAAGTCTGTTATAATGACACAGTTATGAAGTACAAAAAGCTTGGAACTACTGACATAAAAGTTTCTCTTATCTGCTTGGGATCCATGAATTGGGGAGAGCAAAATACTGAAAAAGAGGCTCATGAACAACTAGACTATGCTATTTCTGAGGGAGTTAATTTTATAGATACAGCTGAGGTGTACCCCGTTCCTCCCCATGAAGAATCTTCTGGAAGAACAGAGACATATATAGGAAACTGGCTAAAAAAAAGAAAGAAAAGAGACAGCATTATTATTGCCTCAAAGGTTGTGAGTAGAACCCAGAACGCATGGATGAGGGAAGGAAAAGCTCGTCCAGATAAAAAGAATATAAAACGTGCAATTGAGGGATCATTGAAAAGACTGCAAACAGATTATATTGACCTTTACCAAATCCACTGGCCGGATAGAGCAACTAATTTTTTTGGCAAGCGTTCTTACAAGCATGAACCCAAGGACAAGAGCGTTCCGATAGAAGAAACGTTAACTGCAATGGCAGAGTTGGTCAAAGAAGGAAAGATAAGATATATTGGTGTTTCTAATGAAACTGCGTGGGGGGTTATGGAGTATTTTAGAATTTCTGAAAAAAATAAACTGCCCAGAATTCAGAGCATTCAGAATCCATACAGTCTTTTAATGAGGGAGTATGAAACTTCTCTTGCTGAAATAAGTATGAAAGAAAAGTTAAGTTTATTAGTTTATTCGCCTCTTGCGCACGGTGTTTTAACAGGTAAATACCTGTATGGAAAAATTCCTAAAGGTTCTAGGTTTAATTACACTAAGGGAAGAAATGCTGGGCGTTATAATCCTCAACATGCCCAAAAACCAATTAAAGCATATGTAGATCTTGCAAAAAAATACGGTCTAACGCCCGGGCAGCTTGCACTTTCATTTGTGAACAGTAGAGAGTTTGTCACAAGCAACATTATTGGAGCTACATCTGTAAAGCAGTTAAGGGAAAACATTGGCAGTATCCATATAGAACTACCTGATGAAATAATTTCTGCAATAGAGAAAGTTCATACAGAGTTTCCTAACCCCATAACTTAATTTTTAGCTGATATAATGTTTTAATGTGGCTATTTTTTACATTTCTTGCAGCTATTCTATGGGGTGTGGGACCGGTTTTAACAAAAAAAGGACTTTCTCACACAACTCCTTTATTTAATAATCTTTTGGCGGCATTAATTACATTAACAGTGACCATTCCATATGCAATTTTTAGCGGAGCCAAATTTTCTGACATTCCTGCTATTCTCCCGCTTTCACTTTTTATAGCCGCACTTTTACTCTCATACTATTATGTAATTGCTAAAGCTGATATTTCTTTGGTTGGAACAGTTTTAGGAATATACCCACTTTTTACTGTTATTTTGTCTTTACTGTTTCTGCATGAAAATCCTAGCTTCTTTCAGAAAACTTCTGTATTTTTTGTAATGCTGGGGACAGTGCTTCTTGCGGTAGGGGAAGATTTAGAAGCTTCAAAAAAACTAAAATTTGGCTCTTGGTTTTTTTGGGGAATAGGTGGAGCAGCAGCAGCTGGTAGCAGTGATTTTTTTGCAAAGATTGCAATGAAAATGGTAGAAGAGAGGACTTACTCTTACATCTTAACCTACGGAATTGCATTTGTGATTGTAGCTTTATTAAGCGCAGGTTTTGACAAAAAAGGGAGAAAAATTCCAAAACTTAATAAAAAGTTTCTTCCTACGCTTATTGGAGTGTTTATAGTAGAGGTAGGTTTGGTTGCATTTTATATAGCGCTTTCTTTAGGGTACGCATCAGTGACCGTTCCGGTTGTTTCCGTTCATGTTGCAATCACTGCAGTTCTTGCATGGATATTTTTAAAAGAAAAATCTAACAAATTTCAAGTGTTGGGAGTGTTGTGTTCTACGGTAGGGGTTGTTCTTTTAGGTCTTTAACAAAACGTTTCTAAAAATGTTATCAAGGATAGTAAAATCATTGTTATCCAAAGATCCATAATAACACTTGGTAATTTTTTCATAACCAGAATTTCTTATGGTATACCACGTGATTAGCTTATCCCCTTGAAAGAATTCGAACCTTATCCCATCAACCGTAATTTTCTTCATCCGTAGTGTCTCAAAATGTTCATTAATTTTTTTACAAAGGGAATTAGTTTTTTCTTCAGATAAAACGTCTAAAAATATTTGCTCCCTTTCCCCATCAGGATACATGGTAAAAACTTGCGAAAGTTTTCCATATTCTGACATCCAGTAAAGGATAACAAACATTGAGAAGAAAGCAGAGTCTGTCATAAAAAAACTTTTTGTATAAAAATGACCAACATTTTCTATTCCAATATCCAGATTTTCTTGCAACTTATTTCTTACTAATGATCTTCCCACCGGAATTGCATGTGTTTCTATGTTTGTAGAAATGCCGCGCACCGTATTGTGAATTGAAACAGCACAATCAACTGCATAACCTATGTTTTGAACGGGAATTTTTAAAGCCTGGAAAGTTTCAAAATGAACACTTCCTAAAATGCTTCCGTTTATATAATTTCCATTTTCATCAGTGGCTAAAACTCTGTCTGCATCAGAGTCAAATATAAATGCGGCATCATAAGATTTTTTTTGCATCTTTTCTAAAACGTCCGAAACGTTTGAAATCTCAGAAGGGTCTGCAACATGAGGAGATTTGCTGTCATACACATTTCGCGTATGAAGACTTGCAATTTTAATCTGAGGCATAAGTTTTTCAAGAAGACTAAGAGATCTTGAGCCGGAACCATCCCCGGTGTCTACTAATAAAGAAAATGGTTTTATGTGAGAAATAGGAAAAAGAGATTGTATTTTTTCCGTTAATTTTTGTTCAATTTCGTCTGTTACATTTTTGTAATCTGAAAGATTAATCTTTTCTCCTTTGTATGGCTTTTTTTCAATAGCATTAAAATTTTTAATTAGTTTAATGACTAATTCATTAGAAATTGACTTGCCCCCTTTTTCATGAATTAATAATCCAGACCATGTCCAAGGATTATGTGATCCGGTAAACATTATTGAAACGTCATAGTTAAAAATATTTGCTCCAGCGGTAAGATAATCTATGGAACATTTTTCCATAACGTGTATTTCAATATTTTTACCGCTGAGACCTTGGATGAAATTCATAGCAAGATTTCTGCTTGATTCTCTTGTATCCCATGCTAGGAGAATTTTTTTTAATGGAAAAACTTTGTAAATTGCTTGAGCTAAGTAAAAAGCATCACTGTCCAGAATGTCTTTTCCGTATACTCCTCTAAAATCATACTTTTTAACAAAGAGAGGATTTATCATTACAATTTTAGTATAACTGAACTGATTTTATTATGCTGCTGCAGTAAATCTAGAAGGATTATTTTTTAATTGCAGTTCCAGGTAATTTTTCTTGCAAGATGCGCTAGAAAATGCAAAACCAGTTTCTTTGTCTTTGCAGTTTTTACAACAAATATAGTGCATATGGCATGCATCATATTCACAGTTCGTGTATTCGTCGCAAGGAGTATTGCAGTGCATGCATCTCCCAACGGTCTCAGTTTCCGAACTATTGAACGCCAATGTTAATCTATTGTCAAACACATAGAGTTTTCCTTTAAAATAGGTGTTTGGATATTTTTCCATAAATGTTTGAATACCATTTTTTAGCTGATATACATCTTTGAACCCATTTTCAACAAGAAATCCTGAGGCTTTTTCACATCTTACACCTCCAGTGCACACAGTTAAAACAGTTTTATTTTTAAGATGTGCTAATTTAGGAAGAACATTTTTTAAGTCAAAGAAATTTTTAAGACCTGAAGGGATAAACCCTTCAAAATATCCAGATGCGTATTCATAATCATTTCTCATATCTACCACGTAAAATTCCTTTTTATCCTGAAACCACTGAAATAGTTCGTCTTCAGATAAGTACTTTCCAGTAGTTTTGTTTGGATTTAATTCAGGAAGTCTCGCAGTAACAATCTCGGGTCTTACTCGTACTTTTAATTTAGGGAATGCGTTTCCAGTGCCAGCGCTTTTTTTATAGTTAATTTTTTGAAATTCTTTTTGATTTTCCATCCACTCAATATATTTTTGGGTATCCTGAATGTTCCCCTCAAGCGTTCCGTTGATTCCTTCATTTGCAACAATTATTCTTCCCTTGAGGTTATGCTCTTCGCAAAATTTCCTTTGTTCATTTCTTAATTCTTCCGGGTTTTCTATGTGTACGTACTTATAATATAAAAGAACTTCAAATGTGTCATTTTTCATTCTCATAGTATACCAGATTATGCCTAAAATCGCATTTTAAGCATGGGGATGATAAGCGTATTCTTTGATATAATACTTTTATGCTTAAAAAAGTCTCAGTTGTAATACCTTCATATAATGAGATGGCAAATCTTCAAAAAGGGACGCTTGAGAAAGTAGAGAGATATTTAGACAAGCAAAAATATTCCTACGAAGTTCTG
>CAZQIA010000074.1:0-5345 GCA_964593215.1 uncultured Gammaproteobacteria bacterium | reverse complement strand
GAAAGTAATTATTTATTACTATAGGATATTAAGCCTTCATAAACCAGTAGAATTATAGCTGCAGCAATAAATACGCCTAACGCGAGAAATTGAGGGATAGTAAAAAGCGACATTATTACTTTAGCATTACTTGAAAACTCTGATACTATGGTGTAAATAGAAACTAAACACAAACACAAAAGCGCTGTGCTTCCATCTTTTAGGGTGTAGTTTTTGTAAGAATAAATACCAATTCCCAAAAAAAGACATGAAAGAAGAAATATGAGTACGTTAAAAAAGAAAAAGTACCCTTTTTGGTAAGACGTTAAAAGAGCAAAAAATAAAATAGGCAGCATGGAAAGCGAATAAATATCTAAGAGTCTTTTTAAGATTTTTCTTCTTGCAAACATAAAATACGCAAAAAATGCAAAGCCCAGTACCCCTCCCAGAAAAAGCAGTCCCGGAAATCTAAAAATATGAAAAAAAGATGCAAGCTGAAACAGCTGAAATTTTAATGTCCCAATAATATAAAAGAGCCGAGCAGTGAGAAAAAATACAATATATCCAAGAAATGTTGTATCAAAAACTTCAGATAGCAGTAGACTTTTTCGCGCTAGAACAAAGTCGTGTTTAACTAAAACGTACAGCATGAAACACGAAAGAATAAAGTATGGAATAAACAAAATAAAATTCATAGATTAAAAAAGCAAAAAGATGTTAAAAAGTAGCGCATGAACAATTCCAATGACAAGAATAATAAGCCCTAAAAGAATAAGTACGGCGCTTACGCCCAATGAATCAGCCAACCCTCCAGCAAGAAGAAGAGGGACAAAAGAAAAAAGACCAATGAGAGCAAACAATAATCCATAAATTTTGCTCCTGTAGTTTTCCGGAATTTTTTCCTGAATTATAGTCTGCGCTGGGATAAAAATTAGTGCGTTTCCTACTCCGCCTAAGAACGCAAGTACTATCACCATGTGTAAAACATTTATTTCAAAAAAAGACGGAAGGATTGAGTTAAAAAATAAAGTAATACCTTTAGCAGCTACTCTAGAGATAAATGGGAAGGCAATTAGAACTGATCCGGACATAAAAACTCCAACGCTCATCATAACATTTCTTTTAACATCTTTTAGAACACTTCCTAAAAGTAGTGCTGCAACAATCATTCCTACTCCAGCTGGCGCAAACAAAACTAGTGAAACATCCTCTACTCTTACCTGCAAGATGCTTTTTGCATAATCCGGAAGAATAATTGCAAGGATGAAGATAATTATTTGAGAGATGATAAGAAGAATAAACGCCGCTATTACACCTTTTGTAGTTACAAGAAGTCTGGAAGTCTCTGCAAGGTATGATCTAAAAGAAGCCTCAACCTGAGTTTTCATTTTTTTGGGTGAAATGTTTTGCCCTCCCGAAACAGCATATGACGGGATTAGATTTGCAAATAACCCCGCAAGACCAAAGAGAAATGCGATTACTATAAACACCTGAGACCATCCCAAAACTGCAATTGCGGAACCTGCTGCAACAAACCCAGCAAGAATAGAACCAAACAAGGCAAGACCAAAAAGAGAATTCGCGGTGATCAAAAGTCTTTCCGGAACTATTTTAGGAATAATTGGAGTTTCAGCAGGTATATAAAATTGAGTGATCACGGAAACTAAAACAGTAATTAAATACACAATAAATAAATTTGTGTTAAAGAAAAATAGAAAAAATATTGCAGCGGCCCGTGCAATATTTCCCAACATAAGGATATCTTTCTTATTTTTAGAATCAGCAATTATTCCGCCCAAAAAACTCAAAAAGACTTGAGGGAGAAGGGAAAGTAAAAGAGTCATGGAGACTAAAAAATTGGATGAGGTGAGTCTATAAACAAGAAAAATTAAGACAACATTCATCATGTTGAATGCTACCTGTGAAAAAATAACCGACAGAAGAAAAAATACGTAAGGTCGGTCGGAGAGAAGTTTTATGAAGTCATGAGAGGCAACTTTTGTTACTAGGTATTTCATCCTCCTTAATTATACCCTATCAGAACTAGTCAAACTATTTATGCTCTTTTTGTATAGGTACCGTCTCGAGTATCAATAACTATAGAGTCTCCTACATTGATAAATAAAGGAACACGTGTTTTAACACCATTTTCCATAGTTGCATCTTTATACATATTTGACGCACTGTTTCCCTTAACACCCGGGTCTGTTTCTGTAACTTTTAATGTTATTTTAGGTGGAAGAACTACACCAATCACTTCTTCTCCAAATGATTCTAGGGTTGCATTGTTTCCTTCCTGCAAATATTCTTCTCCGTCCAAAACTTTAAGAGGAGCAGAAATTTGCTCAAATGAGATTGGATTCATGAAATATGCATTCTCAGAATCCTTGTACAAAAACTGAAACTCTTTTTTATCTAAAGATACTGCGTTTACCTGAGCTCCATTTGTAAAACCTTTTTCCAAAACCGCACCGGTTCTGACATTTCTGACTTTTACTTTAATAGTTGCAGAACCTCTTCCCATTTTTACATGTTCATAGGACACAACACGGAAAATATTTCCGTCTTCTTCAAAAGTTGCACCAGCTTTTAATTCTTGAACTACCATAGATAAATCTCAGCTTGTTGTTTAAAACGAGCGTAAGGCATTATTATACTAATTTAAACGTGTAAATACCACAACAAGAACCTTAGAGGGCTTTTAGGAAGTTTTCAATTTTGTCTTTATCTCTTTGAAGCCAATGTGCGTTTGAGCGGATTTGCTCAGTTACTTGTGCAATAGTTCGCTCAAGCCCTTTTGATTCATGAGTTTTGAAAAACTCCTCTACGTCTTTTGCATCTTTTTCTGTTACAAAATTTGCAGCAGGTTTTACAAATCTATTATATAAATGTCCTCCAGAATGAACCTTTACTATTTCATCCCAATGATTCTTTACATAACTCCATGCAACTTCTCTTCCATAAGGATTTGACCAAACCATGATTACCGTTTTTGCACTATCCTGCGCGCGGGCTGTTTTAGAAAACGATAAATCCAAAGTTTTTATAAGAAAAGTCTCATCCTTAAAAGAACAAAGTGCGCGCAAGATTCTGTCACGCTCTTCTTCAAATGTAGTATTTTTATACATTTTCGTAAAAGTATCAAATTCTTTTGTCCCACCATTTTCCGCAACCAATGTATAAATAAGACCTTTCAAGTCTGCTTCCATTTTTCCGGATTTAAAGAGTTTTTGTGCTTTCAGAATAATTTTGCTGTCTCCATTTCTTCCTAAAACTCCTAACGCAACACTTCTTAAGAGGGAAACTGCATGATCTTCATTTGACTTTTTATTCCACCCAACTTTGCCTCCTATTTCTGAAAAAAGGCTTACAACATACTCTTGAAATTCAGGATATGTTTCTGTCCCAAATAATAATCCTTTTATTTTCCCTAGCTGTGTTGCAAGCTCTGACCAGACAATGTAACTATCTTCTTTTCTAAAAGAATTTGCAACTTCAAGAGACTGATCTGCGGAAACATACCCTGCTTCTGAAAGCACAAAAGCGTCACGCACAATTCCAAACCTATCCTGCTCTGAAAGTTTTTTATCTTTTCTCTCAATAGGATTTTTAAGTTTATCCATAAGTTCCTTTGTGTAGCGCACACGGATAACAGAAGTTTCGTTCTTATTTACCTTAACCCAGTCAAAATTCGAGAATTTAAAGTTCTGTGTTTTTTTATCTAACAAAACTGTTAGTGGTTTACCGTCTGAAACAAAAGTAATTGGAACCATCCAGGTTGTTGCATCTTTTGTTTTTTGAGAAGCTACGCTGGAGAAGAATCTTTTCTGGGAAAGTTTTAAAGAAAAACCTTTTTTCTCTATGTAGATTAACGGATATCCTGGCTCCCCTGTCCAGTTTGCCATTATTTTTTTAACTGGTTTTTTTGAAACTTTTTCTAAAGCGTCCCATAAATCTTCAGTCTTTGCGTTAGAATAAGAATGTTTTTTAAGATACGCTCTTAAACCGTCTCTAAAATTCTTCTCGCCTAAATATTCTGCAAGCATTCTTATAACTGACGCGCCCTTAGAATATGAAACTTCATCAAAGATTTCAGAAATCTCTGCGGGATGATTAACGTCTACCTCAATAGGATGCGTACTCTTTAGTCCATCTAATTCTAATGCCCGTCCTAAATCCATGTATACAAACTGTGTCCAAACATGCCAGGAAGGAAAAAGATGGTCAACTGCAAGGTATTCAATGTAAGAAGCAAATCCTTCATTCAGCCACAAATGTGTCCACCACTCCATGGTAACTAAATTTCCAAACCACTGATGCGCTAGCTCATGAGCAATAACAAGAGCAACCCACTGCTTATTATGAATTGAGGAATTTTCAGGATCTACTAAAACCGCGGTTTCTCTGTACGTTACCGCTCCCCAGTTTTCCATCGCGCCTGCTGCAAAATCAGGAATAGCAATTAAATCACTCGTAGGAAGTGGGTATTTTATCCCAAAGTATGCAGTGTAAAACTCTAATGTTTTAACGGCTACATTTAGTGCAAATTCTGCCTGTTTTTTCTTTCCTTGTGTAACAAATACCCGCACTAATGTCCCGTCCTTAGTTTTTTTTGAAATAAATTCAAAATGACCAATGATAAAAGCGAGTAAATACGAAGACATCTTAGGACTTGGAGCAAACCGAACCGTCTTATAGCCTCCTGAATGCTCTAAAACTTCAGTTTCAACTGTGTTACTAATTACAGTTCTGTCAGATGGAACTTTAAATGAGACTTCAAATACCGCCTTCTGGGATGGTTCATCAAATGAAGGAAATGCACGCCTTGCATCTGTTGACTCAAATTGAGTTGTCCCCATGTGATACTCTTTACCATCATGTATGTATTTACTTCTATAAAACCCACGCATTTTATCATTTAGTATTCCGGTAAAGCTAAGTTTCAGTACCGCTTTTCCCGGATTAATATTCGCGTCAAAATATACATCAACCTCCTCTTCCTTTTCTTTATAGGAAACTTTTCCTGTGTATATTTTTTTTCCTTGAGCAAGTTCTATTTTTAGGATTTCTATCTCTGCGCTGTGGAGTTTTATAAGGTTAGTGACTTTAGTAATCTTGAGTTCAATTTCTTCTTCTCCTGTGAATACAAAGTTCTCAAGATCAGGTTCAAAATGAATTTTATATTTAACGGGTATTACGTGCTGTGGTAGGCGAACTGAGCGTGTTTTTTTTGAAGGCGTGTTTCTTGCAGGCATGATGCTTGAAAGTATATAATAGGAAGGTTCTTTGGGCAAGTGGCGGAATGGTATACGCGTTAGTCTCAAAAACTAATAGTCGCAAGGCTATGAGGGTCCGACTCCCTCCTT
>CAZQIA010000073.1:0-5361 GCA_964593215.1 uncultured Gammaproteobacteria bacterium | reverse complement strand
AGGTGAAACATGATAAACATTTCAGCGCTCCACCGCCCTATTCCCTTTATTTTTGTGAGTTCAGTTATAATTTCTTCTTCATTCATAGCATCAAATTTTTCTAAAGGAATTAAGTTTTCTACAGTCCGCTTTGCAAGATCCTTTAAGTATGAAACTTTTCCCCAGGAAAGACCTGCCCCTCTTAAATCTTCATCTTTAATTTTTAGGATTTCTTTTGCATCCAGTTTTTCATTGGGTAGTAATTTTAATACACGGGAATAAATAGTATCCGCTGCTTTCCCGGATAATTGCTGATTTGTTATTGCGCGAACGAGTGAGTAAAAATGATCAGTCCTAGGTGTAAGCTCCGGCACCTCAAGTCTTTCTGCCGCTTCATACAAAACTTTGTCGTGTTTTTTAAAATGTTCTAATGCAGCTTTGACAGAATGCTTCATACTTTTGTATATTGTAACAGATGAAGAAAAGATGGTTTGGAAGACTTACAAGAGGAATTGGCTGGTATCCCGTAACATGGCAGGGTTGGATAATTTTGGGAATTTATATTATTTTTATTGTGTATGATTTTACAAGAATTGACTCAGAACAACATTCAGCAAGTGATACGCTCCTTTTATTTATCCCTCATTTTCTTGCAGCTACGGTAATTCTTGCTTTTATCTGTTACTTCACCGGCGAAAAACCAAATACATAGATTGTTATATAAAGATAGATTGCGCTAACTAAGTCTACTACTTATAATAATTCTTCATGTTAAAAACATATAAATACCGTTTTAGTCCTCTCTTTGATCCAGAAAGTAAAGAACCTTACAAATTGTCCCGTTCTAAGATAGATCTATTTATTGATTGTCAAAGGTGTTTTTATCTGGATAGAAGATTAGGAATCTCGCGTCCCTCCATGCCAGCCTTTACATTAAATAATGCTGTAGACACGCTTCTCAAAAAAGAGTTTGATTTATTAAGACACAAAGGAGAAACTCATACACTTATGCAAAAGTACAAGATTAATGCTGTTCCATATTCTCATCAGGATATGGATATTTGGAGGGAAAATTTTAAAGGCAAAAGTTATCATGAACGGGAAAATAATTTTTTGGTTACAGGCGCGGTAGATGATATCTGGCAAAATCCTGCAGGAGAACTACATATAGTAGATTACAAAGCAACAAGCACAGATAGAACCATAAATTTAAATGATGAGTATAAGGCGGGATACAAAAGACAAATGGAAATTTATCAATGGATTTTTAGAAATTCTGGGTATAAAGTTTCTAAGGTAGGATATTTTGTTTTTGCAAACGCTGGGAAAAATGCTCCACAATTTGATGGGAAATTAGAATTTGAGCTTTCAATAATTCCTTACACCGGAAACACCACTTGGATTTTTGAAACATTAGGAAAAATCAGAACGGTCTTATCCTCTGATACAATTCCTGAGTATACCTTTGGGTGTGATCACTGCGATTTTGTAAGATCCCAAACCAAAAAATCCAAAAAAGAGTCCTCCTCCTCGCAAAATAAGCTCGAGCTATAATTCGAGTTTTTTGTTGAATAGTCTTGAATTATAAATTCGAGCTTTTCTTCGAATAAGCAGAGCCTTTCTTTGAATAAGAAGAGCTTGCGGTTCTCGCTTCGCTGCGATCCTAAAATTAGAACTTTAAGCTCTTTAAAAATTCTGAGTTTTTTTATATCATGCTGTAATGACTACAGCTGAGCAGCCAAATAGAGACGTGGACTTTGTGAGAAGAGAAATAAGAGCAAGAATGAGAAACCAAAAAATTTGGGCAAATGGAGACGCAAAACCTGGCAGAACATCTCACCTTGAAGTTCCATTTCTAACAGTAGATGAAATTCCCACAACCCTAACAGTTACACCTGAAACCAAAACAATGTTTGCCCCTAAAGCAGTATCGCAAAAGGATTTTATAAATATTTCTAAAATACTTGCTGATAACCAACAGCGTTATCTTCCAATGGGGGTTGAGGAGGAACATCAAAAGACCATTCTATTTCTTAGACAAAACTGGAGAAGAATAAGAAAATATCTTTACCCATTTTTTGCCCCAGGAAATTTTCCTGCAGCAAATTTCTCAGAAGTAGATCTTAAAGATGAAAAAAAACAAAGGGCTGATTTTATTGGATTTGGACCAGACGGAAGATTGTTTGTTGTAGAGGTTGGAACTAGATCTAAGTCTGGACAAGTGGATGGGTATATTGATCCATTAAGAGAACTTATTCAGGATAGAGCATCTATCACACCCTTTGTTGCTTATTGCTCTGCAATTGAAGAAGGAAAGACGATTGAAATAAAACCACCGTATATACCAAGAATAGAGCATACAGAAAGAGCAATAGAATACATAAAAGATATTGGACAGAGCACGCTGCCTATTCCACAAAGACCCCATCTGCATAAATTTATAAGGTAGTTAGAAAGTAATTACCGCATTTGGTACAATACTCAGATGATTTCATTTGACATTCAAAAAAAATCGAGCAAGTCAAAGGCAAGGGTAGGAATTTTAAAGACTCCTCATGGAGAAATTGAAACTCCTACGCTAGTAGGTGTTGCAACTCAGGCTACTATGAAAGCGCTCACCTGGGATCAGGTAAAAACTTCTGGAACACAGGTTTTAATAGCTAATACGTTTCATCTTCATTTAAAGCCAGGAGAAAAAATAGTAAAAAAGGCAGGAGGTCTTCATAAATTCTCTAACTGGGACAAACCATATATGACAGACTCTGGTGGTTTTCAAGTTTTCTCCTTAGGATTTGGAATAGATCATGGAGTTGGAAAAATTTTAAAAGAAAAATCAGATTTAAAAATTGAAGAAGGACAACAACCGCAGCATTTAAAAATCACAGAAGACGGTGTGGAGTTTAGATCTCCGCTTGACGGGAAAAAAGTTTTTATAGGACCTAAAGAATCTATAAAAATTCAGGAAGATTTGGGCGCTGACATTATCCACGTATTTGATGAGTGTACTTCTCCCGTAGCAAATTATGAGTACACAAAAAAATCTATGGATAAAACCCACAGATGGGCAAAAATTTGCTTGGATGTAAAAAAAACTAATCAAGCTCTTTATGGAATAGTACAAGGCGGAAAATTTAAAGACCTAAGAATAGAGAGTGCAAAAGTTATAGGGAAAATGCCCTTTGATGGAATTTCTATTGGAGGAGAGTTTGGAGACAGTAAAGATACATTAGTGGAAATGTTAAATTGGGTTATCACAAATTTACCTGATGAAAAACCCCGTCATCTTTTAGGAATAGGTCACCCTGAAGATTTCCTCCCTATAATAAAGTCCGGAGTTGATACGTTTGACTGCATCACGCCTACTCACTATGCAAGACGTGGGATTGTCTTCACCTCTAAGGGCAGAATTTCAATGCGTAAAAGTGAAATGCTAAAAGACCTAAATCCACTGGACAAAAACTGCGATTGTTTTGTGTGTCAACAATATAACAGATCATACCTTGCACATCTTTTAAAAGCACATGAAATTACTCCTCTCACACTTTTTTCTTACCATAATTTATATTTTTTCCAAAAAACTATTGAAAAAATAAGAACTGATATAAAAAACGGAAAAATTTAACACGTATTAATTGGACTGTTGTATTAATAAATTCCTCTTGACATGACTTTAAGGCTATGTTAAGATCTCAACACTTCTGTCCCAACTGCCAAATTTCTGTCCTTTTTCTGCCCGTTTTTATATGAAAAAATCTGTTCTTGCAACTTCAGCTCAAACTATTTCAGTGCCGTCTTTTTCTTCTTTATTTTCCGTAATTGCAGATAAAAGCTCTTCATTTAGAGAATCCTTCTCTAGAACAAAAAATGGTTTTCGAAAACCAAACATGAAACTTCCAAAACAGGCAGTTATTATAATAATTTTAGTAATTGTTGCAGCCGGTGTAATAATTGCATTCAAAAATATTCCATCAGGATCACAAACAACCGCAAACTCCTCAAAACCTGCAGCGCCTGTTGCAAAAGCAACCATGACAATAAATAAAGAATTTTCTTTCCCAATTACAGACAGCAACGGAAAAGAGCTTTCAAAGATAAAATACTTAGTAGAGTCAGCAAATCTACAGGATGAAATTTTAGTAAAAGGAGAACGCGCACGCGCAGTTACAGGAAGAACATTTCTAATCATAAACCTTAAAATATCCAATTCATACAAGCAGGGAATTCAGATTAACAGCCGTGACTATGTAAGACTTATTTCTGACAGCAATAAAGATGAACTGATTGCAGCAGATATCCACAATGACCCTGTTGAAGTACAAGCAATCTCAACAAAATCAACCAGAATTGGATTTCCTATAGATGAAAATTACAAATCTCTTGAGATTCAGGTAGGAGAAATAAACGGAAAGAAAGAATCAATTAAGTTAAATTTCAAAAAATAATCTTCAAAACATGAAACAGGCATCCTCAACTAAAAAAAATGTTGATGATAATTTCCTCACGGAAATAAAACAATCTATTACAAATATTGAATGGGGCAGTTTAGAAATATTTATTCAGGATTCAAAAGTGGTACAGATAACAGAAAGGAATATTAAAAAGATGCAAGCATTGTCAAAGGGAAAATGACCCATTGACAAGTAGATTTGATCTGTATAATATTAGATTGTACTGAAACACTACACTTAGTGTTTCGCAGCAGACTATCAACTAGATAGACCTGTACTTTTGACAATTAGAATTAGGCTCACCGCAAACGGAGGCTTCTGTATCTAATCAACATACTGATTAGGTAAAGACGCCTCCGTTTTTTTGTGTTTTGCAAATACTATATAGGCAGGAGTGAAACGCAAAAAGCGGACATTTTCGAGGTGCATCTTTCTTTGTCAAAAGAAAGACATAAAGATTGGAGGTGAATTAACAATATGACAAATTTTCAAAAAAAGTTTGCAACCGCAGTTGCAACTTCAGCAATGCTATTAAATGTATTGGCTCCTTTGGCTCACGCAGATACAAACATAACAATTTCAGGAAATGGAGAAGCAAGCAATAATACTGCTAATGTTTCCGTTTCTAATAATACAACAGTTTCTCAAAGCAATAACGCTATTGTTTCAAACAATGTTTCTTCAGATGCAAAATCTGGAGGAAACACAGCAAACGGCAATACTGGTGGAGATGTAACCATCCACACTGGAAATGCAACATCCAACACAACAGTTTCAAACGATCTTAATAAGAACGCAGCAAACGTAAATGGATGCGCTTGCGGAAACGGAGACACCAACGTTACCATTTCTGGTAATGGAGAAAACTCCACTAACAAAGCAGCTTTAGAAAAGACTAACGGTACATATGTTTCACAAGATAATAACGCTTATG
>CAZQIA010000072.1:0-5571 GCA_964593215.1 uncultured Gammaproteobacteria bacterium | reverse complement strand
ATTAATGATATTGTATGCAGACTCAGAATATAAAGTCAATGAAGCTAAGGAAACATACAGTCTCTTTCCTGTTTACCAGATAAAATAAAGTGTTACTCATTCGTAAACTTGATCGGATTAAAGTTTAACAGCTGATATACAACATAGCCATTTTGCTTACTGGGAGAAATATTGTAAGCTTTCTGAGCGGCGACAAGCGCTTCATCATGGTTGCCATTTTTATACTCATTAATTGCCAGCAAAAAATAAAAAACATCATTTTTGGGAAAAATTACAACCGCCCTATTGAGGAATTGTATAGCCTCTTTTGTTTGCCCCTGAGAAGTTAACACTCTTGCATAATTTTGATATGAAAGAAAATAAGAACCTAGGCTAATGGATTTTTTAAACCATACAACTGCATTTTTTGTGTCATGATTATTATAATAAAAAACGCCCAAGCTGTTTGTGTTGAAAGGAGTCTGAAATAATAAAACAGATTTTTGTAGATGAAAGTATGCTTCATCTTTATAGTTCTGCTGCATGAGTTCATAGCCAAGTGAATGTTCTAAGAGATAGCTTGTGGTTATGTGAGAGTCGTGTGAGTATAGAACAATTGGATTTTTCCAGTCAAATGTTCTTATAAAAGAGCGAAGAGAATAAGAGAAGATAATTATTATACAAACCACCAAGATTGTATAAAAAGAAAAATTATTTATTTTCATGTGTTTTATCAGAATAAGAATGATTCCCAGAAGTCCTATAAATGGAAAATAAAACCATCTATCAGCAACTGTCATTTCAAGTGGAATAAGCTGTGCATGAAAGAAAATTCCCAAAAAAAGCCAAAAAGAAAAAAATAAAAATTCGCTCTTAAATTTTTTCTTAACTTTATAAATCCAAATACTTAAGTAAACGTATGAAAAAGTAATTGTAACCGTAGCCAAGATATCAAATAAAAAATTTTTTTTCGAAATCCAGGTTTGGGCGATTGCAAGATTTTTAGGAAATAGAAACGTTTGCATGTAATAAGAAAATATAGAGGGAAACAATTTTAATCTGTCCTGAAGAGGAAGAGTACTAATAGGTGCGGAAACGGTTCTGATAAAACTAATTTGTGCAACCCCAAATCTTATAATCAAGTATAAAAATAGAGTTCCGAGTAAGATAAGAAACCAGTTGATTCTTTTACTTGTTTTAAATAAAAACAAATAGAAAAATGATATGAGCAAAAATAAAACACCAGTTTCTTTTGCCAGTAAAGAACAAAACAATAAGCATGGAATCAAAACATAAGTTAAAGGTGTATATTTTTTCTGCGTTAATACTAGCAGTCCCATCATTCCAAAAAATAAAAATAAAACATCCTGAAAATTGGAGATGTATAAGACAGTTTCAGAATTTATGGGATGAATTAAAAAAAGAAGTGAGGTGAAAAATGCAATTATGTTTGAAGAAAACTTTCTGAACAATAAAAAAACAAGAAATACATTTCCAATGTGAAACATCAATTGTGCCAAATGATAATAAAGTGCATTTTGATGGAAAAAAATGTTGAGACCTGAGATAACAAGAAGCATAAGGGGTCTATAGAATTGTGCTGATACATAAGATGTTCCACCTAGATCAGCGCTACTGCCAATAAAAAATTTCCAAAAAATAAAATACTTTATGTATGGATGATTAATATAACCGAAGTCATCTCCTACAAAAGAATTAAAAAGTGAGTTTCCATACACAACAATTCCAACAAAAAGAAAAATATAAAAAAATGATAATAAAGAGGTAGAGTTGAAAAATAAAATAATTTTTTTTCTCACAAGTTTAGGACAGTATAAATGATTTTGCGTTCAAAATCATTTCTGTTACAATAGAACCGCTTAGCTTGGGTAGTCTAAGTATATGAAAAAAATTGTAGCTAGTTGTGTGGTTCTTATCCTCATAGTACTCACTGTAGCATGGTGGCTTCATGGAAACGCACCGGCAAATGCACTTGATAAGTCTCAAAAAGTTTTTGTTGTGGAAAGGGGTGAGGGGGTACGCGCAGTTGGGAATAGTCTTAAAAAAGAAGGTTTAATTTCAGATCCAACCGTCTTTTTTATTCTGGTAAAAAAAGAGGGAAAAGATAATGCAATTCAGGCTGGCGATTATAAATTATCTCCATCGATGAATTTGTCTCAAATAATAGATGCGCTATCACATGGAACTATGGATATCTGGGTTACTATTCCGGAAGGTATGCGAGCAGACGAAATTGCAGATATTTTGGAGAAAAAAATCCCATCCTATGACGCAGCATGGAGATCACAATTAAGACTTCACGAAGGAAGTTTATTCCCAGACACATATCTTATTCCAAAAGATGCAACCATAGATTCTGTTCTCTCAATTCTTGAAAATAATTTTCAAAAAAAAATCACTGAAACTGGTTTATCTTCTGATTCTCCAAATTTAGAAAAAACATTAACAATCGCTTCACTTATAGAAAGAGAGGCATTGTTTGATGATGATAGAGCGCTTGTGTCATCTGTTATTCACAATAGACTTAATATAGGAATGAAGTTGGATATAGATGCGTCTGTGCAGTATGCTTTAGGTAAGCAACCAAACGGAAAATGGTGGAAGAAAGATTTAACCCCTCAAGATTTAACAATTGAATCTTCTTACAATCTCTATGCAAGTCCTGGACTTCCTCCTACTCCTATTTGCAACCCCGGACTTTCATCTATTCAGGCAGCGTTGAGCCCATCAGAGACAGATTACTTATACTATGTGTCCGATAAGAGCGGGCATCTTCACTTCGCAAAAACCTTCAAAGAGCATCAAGCAAATATTACGAAATACCTCTAGAGTAAAATGAATGCATATTCTTTTCCCTCTTGACATCTATTAATATAGGTTGTATAAATACATAACGCATCCTAATAAATAGGGGTAGATACTACCTTCTGTTGTTTTTTGCGTTTAAAAAGGTTTCTTCTGATTTTATTCCAAATGGCGAAAAAATTGAATACAACACAATCGACTTCAGTGGCAGAGGTGAAGCGATCATACTGGGGAAAGTCCTTCAAAAGTCTCCCGGAACTTGATCTTATCTCAATCCAAAAAGAATCATATGAGTGGTTTATTAAAGAAGGAATTGGAGAAGTAATAGCAGAAATTACCCCTATAGAAGATTTTACAGGAAAAAATTGGGAACTCCATTTAGGCGAATATAAATTAGGAAATCCAAAAATTACCGAAGAAATTGCTATAAAGAAAGGTCTTACCTACTTTTCACCTTTAGTTGTTGAAGCAACATTGGTAAATAAAAAGACTGGAAAAAGAGTTAAGCAGGACGTTTTCTTGGGAGAAGTTCCTAAGATGACTGACCGCGGAACATTTATAGTTAACGGAATTGAGCGTGTTATTGTTAACCAAATTGTGAGATCCCCCGGAGTTTTCTTCACAGCAACAGAAGATCCAATTACAGGAAAGACGCTTTATACAGCAGAGTTAAGACCAGTTCACGGTTCTTGGTTAGAGTTTTCAACAACCAGAAATGACATGGTTGTTGTGAGAATTGATAGAAGAAAGAAATTCTTGGCTTCAGTATTTCTAAAAGCATTAGGATTAGACGGAACAGATGATATTTATGGAAAATTCAAAGAAATTCCAGAAGCAGAAAAATATATTAAAAGCACATTAGAGAAAGATGAAACAAAAGGAGAGACTGATGCCCTCATTGAAATCTTTAAGAAAATGAATCCTGGGGAGCCTGTTGTTGTGGATACAATTCGTCAAAACTTTAGAGATCTTTTCTTTGATAGAAGACGTTATGATCTTTCTAAGGTTGGCCGCTATAAAATCAATAAGAAGTTAGCTCATCTTCCAAACTTTAACTCACAAGAGGTTGCCACTCTTACTATGGATGATATCTTAGGCATAATCTCTTATCTTATTGGACTTCCTGAAGGAAAAGGTAAAGTAGATGATATTGATCATCTTGCAAACAGACGTGTAAGATCCATTGGAGAATTAGTGCAAACTACTGCATTTAGAGTTGGTGCGTTAAGACTTGAAAGAATCATTAAGGAAAAAATGAGCTTGGCTTCTACAGAAGAAGAATTCTCACCTTCTCATTTTATTAATGCACATCCTATTATTGCCGCAATTAACGAATTCTTTAGAACCTCCCAGCTTTCTGCAATTTTAGATCAAACAAACCCTTTAGCAGAAATCGATAATTTAAGACGCCTTACCGTTATGGGAACAGGAGGAATTTCTAGAGAACGTGCCTCATTCTCAATTCGTGACATTAACGCATCTCAGTATTCCAGAATTTGTCCAGTAAGAAGTCCTGAAGGTCCAAACATTGGACTCGTTACATACCTTGCACTTTACACTAAAGTAAACGAATTTGGATTTCTGGAAGCTCCTTACAGGAAATTAGTAAAAGAGAAAAAAGGAAGTAAAACGAGAGTTAAAGTTACAGAAGACGTTATCTATTTAGACGCAGATGAGGAATCTGAGAAATATATAACGCATGCAGATATTGCTATTGATGAAAACGGTTATTTAGCGGATGAAATGATTCCTGCAAGAATTAACGGGGAATATCTGGAAGTTGAAGCAGAAAAAGTTGAGCTCATTGACGTTGCGCCTCGTCAAGTTGTGGGAACTTCTGCGTCTTTAATTCCATTTATTGACCATGATGAAGCAAACCGTGCTCTCATGGGAACCCACATGCAGTGTCAGGCAGTTCCATTGGTAAAGACACAGAGTCCTATTGTAGGAACTGGAATGGAAGGTTCAGTTTCCGAGGCAATGAGCAGGGTTATTAAAGCTCCGTTTGATGCTGAAGTTACTTTTGTAGATGCAAATAAGGTTATACTTAAGGGTAAAAATAAGAATGAAGAAGAGACATATATTATAGATAAATTCAAAAGAACCGCTCAAAACACATTCTTCTCACAACGTCCAGTTGTAAAAGCAGGAACTTCTGTTAAAAAAGGAGATATTCTTATTGACGGACCAGCTTCAGATATGGGCGAGCTTGCTCTTGGAAAGAACTTGACAATCGCCTATGCATCTTTTGACGGACTTGGTTATGAAGACGGTATTGTTATCTCAGACAAATTGGTAAAAGATGACGCACTTACCTCAATTCATATCGAGAAATATGAGGCAACTGTTGTAGATACCAAATTAGGCCCGGAAGAAACAACCCGTGATATTCCTAATGTTGCGGAAGAAGATCTTGCTTACCTTGATGAGGATGGAGTTGTGGTAGTAGGTTCTGAAGTGGGTCCAGGAGATATTTTAGTAGGGAAAATTGCACCTAAAGGTGAAACAGAGTTAACAGCAGAAGAAAGACTTTTGCGCGCTATCTTTGGAGAAAAAGCACGTGAGGTAAGAGACACATCTCTTAGAATGCCACACGGAGAGCATGGAATTGTTATTAATGTTCAGATTCTTGACCGCGAAAAAGGAGATGAATTAGAGCCAGGAACTATTAGAAAGATCCTTATTGAAGTAGCGCAAATGAGACACGTTGTGGTTGGGGATAAGCTTGCAGGTCGTCATGGAAACAAGGGAGTTATTTCAAAGATT